>VGPU01000034.1 GCA_016882525.1 Cyanobacteria bacterium M_surface_10_m2_119
CCAGGACGAGATCTACGACCAGATCGCCTACATCATTGCCCAGGGTTGGAGCCCGCTCGTTGAGCATGTGCACCCCAGCCGCTCCATGGCCACCTATTGGTCGTACTGGAAGCTGCCCTTCTTCGGAGAGAAGGATCTGAGCGTGATCGTCAATGAGCTCGAGGCCTGTCACCGGGCCTACCCCGACCATCACGTGCGCCTGGTGGGCTACGACGCTTACACCCAGAGCCAGGGTGCCTGCTTCGTGGTGTTCGAGGGCCGCTGAGCCCTTCGTCTCCACAGCGGATCAGGAGGAACCTGATCACTCCGGGTCCTGGCTTCAGCCAGGACCCATTTCCACCAACAAGATTTCATTCGACGGGCGGACATGGCCAGCACATCCAGTCGGGAAGCAGCGCTTGAGCGTCGCAAGGCCCTCACCAATGGCGGTAAGAAAGCTGCCGGGCGCTTCACCTCTGGTGCCAGCCGCGTGCGCAGTGCTGCCGATGCCCGCCCCACCCGCACCAACACCGCCGCCGCTGAGCCGGTGGCCCCAGCCGCTCCCGCCCCGGCAGCATCCAGCCGGGCGTCCCTGAGCATGGGCTCCACCCCGACCCCGCGCCGCAGCACTGCTGGCCAGCGCGTCAGCAACCCCAGCCGGGAGCTGGTGCTGGCCCGGCGCGAGGCCCTGAGCCGCGGTGGCAAGCGGGCCAATACCTCCCGGGATCGCAACCGCAGTGACGCGGCCCGCGAGCAGCTCGCCCGCAAGACCAGCACGGCTGCTCCGGCTCAGGATCATGGCTGCGACTGCAAGAAGAAGCAGGCCGAGGCCCCGGCATCGTCCTCCCGTCCCGCCGCTTCCCTCAGCCTGAGCAGCGCCCGTGGGTCCCAGGGCAATGGCGCTGAGCGCCGCGTGCAGCGCAAGGTCAATCCCCAGCACAACGCGAGTCGTGCCCTGGTGCTGGCCCGCCGCGAGGCCCTCGCCAAGCGCGGCAAGTCGGCCGCCATGCCCAGCACCAGCACCGCCGCCTCCGTGGCACGCCAGGGCAATCCCGATCTGAGCACCCGTGAGCTCGCCCAGAAGGTGCGCGAGCTCAAGAGCAAGATGGGCAGTGCCGGTCAGGCCCGCGGTGGTGCCACCCGCCCCAGCGGCCCCAACCGCCACGGCGCCCGCCAGGCGGCTGCCGCCGATGCCCATTGGAAAGTGGGCGTGAGCGAGACCAGTGGCGGCCAGGTCGTCACCGGCACCCAGGCCAATCGCTCCCCCAAGACCACCGGTAACGAAGCGGCCACCTGCCGTCCGATCACTGGCACCGAATACCTCGGTTCGGAGGTGTTTCAGACGTTCTGCCAGAGCGAGGCGCCCACCCGCCAACCCGACAAGGTGCGCGTCACGGCCACCAGCCACGGCAACCGCGTCACCGGCAACGAAGTGGGGCGCTCCGAGAAGGTGACCGGCGATGAGCCCGGCACCTGCAAGCTGGTGACCGGCACCGAATACATCTCCGCCAACCAGGCCGCCTCCTACTGCGGTGCCGTGCCCAGCACCCCCCGCAAGGTGGGTCGCAGCCACACCCTCGGCGGCCAGGCGGTTTCCGGCGTGATGGTGGGCCGCTCCGAGCGGGTCACCGGCGATGAACCGGGCTCCGGTCTGCAGCTCACCGGTGACCAGTACCTGGGTGCTGAGCCCCCGGCTCCCGGGCGGACTCCCACCAAGGTGGCCAGCCTCCAGACGCTCCGTGGCACCGGCATCACCGGCACCCATGTGGGTCGCAGCGACCAGGTGACCGGCGATGAGCCGGGCAGCTGCCGGATCATCACCGGTGACGAATACATCGGCACCCAGCAGTACGAGCGCTTTTGCGGTGCCAAGCCCGCTCCCGAGCCTGCCAAGGTCGGGTTCAGCGTCACCAACCGCGCCCAGGTGGTGAGCGGCACCCGCACGGGTCGCAGCACCAAGGTCACGGGTGATGAACCCGGCACCTGCAAGGTGGTCACCGGCACGCCCTACGCCGGTCTGGAGCAGGCCTCCGATTACTGCACCACCCCCCAGGTGCGCACCATCCGGGAGCGCACCCCGGTGCGGGGTTCCAACCGGATGAGCGGCATCCAGCCCGGAATTGGCGGGGTGATGACGGGTGCTGAGCGTGGTGCTTGTGAAGACGTGACCGGCACCCCCTATGTGGGGGCCGATCAGCAGATTCAGGCCTGTGGCGCTGCCGCCGCCGGCGAGCCCGACTTCCCCCAACCCCTCACGGAGGGGGCCAAGCCCTGGCAGCAGTTCAGCGTGCAGTCTCCCGCCCGCGCTGCCCAGGTGTCCCGCGAGCAGCGCAGCGCGGTCACCGGCACCAGCTATGAACAGGGCAGCCGGATCACTGGACCGTTCGACATGGCCGGGGGTAAGGTCACCGGCACCGAGCAGTTCCGCTTCGATCGGCGTGGGGCCCAGCTGTCCCGTGGTCCGCTCACCCCCGCCGCTCCTGTCAGCGCGGACGAGGATGCCCGTCCGGTCTCCCGCGTCACCGGTGAAGGGATCTCGGCGGGTCTGAAGATCACCGGCGACGACTGGGACCGTGGGGAGCGGGTCACTGGCACCGAAGGGGCTTCTGCCCGCCGCCGCAACCCCTCCCGCCCCGGGCCGATGACGGCCATGCCTGGTTTCCAGTCCAAGCGCAACGAGGATCTGCCTGAGCCTGTGAGCCGCGTCACCGGCTCCAGCGGCAACACCATGGCCGGCTCCCTGATCACCGTCTCCGGCGGCGCCCGCGGCTGAAGCCATGCCCCGTCGTCCGGCCTTCGCCGCTGAACGGCCCCTGGGTCCGTCGGCTCCCCGCCGACGCCCAGGAGCCGGCTCCTCCTCCCCTGCCGCCGGCCCTGCTGGCGCCGAGGCTCCCCAGTCGCTGGCCGACACGCCCGCCGTGCCGCTGCGCGGCACCCGGGCCAGGACGCTGCAGCAGCAGGCCCGTGCCGTCAGCCCCACCGGCCCGCGCCCCCAGGGCCGCCTGCGCCGGAGTGCCCCCGCCAACACTCCCCTTTCCCCTGGGGCCCCATCCCGCCGGGTTTCCCTGGATTCAGGTTCCCTGCATCCCCTGACCGACCAGGCTGCCAACACCGCGCTGCAGGCCTACGACAGCAGCGTGAAGGCACGCTTTGAGCGGATCGTGCCGGTGCTCAAGCGCATCTCCGCGCTCCAGCATGACGACGATTTCGTGGAGCAGGCCCAGGCGATGGCCCAGCGGGAACTGGGTTACGTGTTACCCGTCCCCGTGCTGGAAACCGCGTGGGTGAACCAGCTCGACATGCGCACCCTGTTTGCCTGGTGCGTGTTCGAGGCCTACGAGCAGACCAGCGCCGAATTCTTCAACGACGACCCCCTCGCCGGTCGCCCGGGTTCCCCTGCAGCCGAGGCGTTCAACGCCTTTCTGCTCTCCTGCGGTTTCCATCTCCTCGACATCACCCCGTGTGCCGACGGCCGCCTCGCCCATGCGATCGCCTTCGCGCTGCGGCTGCCCTTCAGCTCCGTGCGTCGTCGTCCCCACGCCGGTGCCCTGTTCGACGTGGAAAACACGGTGAACCGCTGGGTGCGCACCGAGCATCGCCGTTATCGCGAGGGTGTTCCCAACCCGAGCCACGCGGATACCCGCTACCTCAAGGTGGTGCTGTATCACTTCAGCTCGCGGGATCCGGCCCATGAGGGCTGTGCCGCCCATGGCAGTGACGACGCCCTGGCGGCCAGCTGCGGGCTGTCCAGGCTGAACGACTTCCAGCAGGCCGTTGAGAACAGCTTCTGTTGTGGTGCCTCGGTCGACCTGCTGTTGATGGGCATCGATACCGACACCGATGCCATCCGGGTGCACATGCCCGGCATGGATGGCAGCACGCGCCTCGACCAGTGGCTGGATGCCCAGGACGTCTATGCAGCCACCTGCACCCTCTCCGCCGACCAGGCGCGTGAGCGGATCACCCACCTGGTGCAGCAGTCCGCCGCGGCCACGCCCGATCCGGGCATGGTGGCCCTGGTGAGCCGCCTGTTGGAGCACAACATTTCCCAGATCGATCTGGTGCGTCAGCAGCACGGTGGCTTCTACGGCGACGAGGGCCATGCCGAGCGCTTCATCGGTGTGGGGATCGGCTTCAAGGAGATCCACCTGCGCAACCTCACCTACTTCGCCCATCTGGACACGGTTGAGGAAGGGGCCCCCGATCTCGATGTCGGGGTGAAGATCTTCAAAGGGCTGAATGTCTCCCGCGGCCTGCCCGTGCCTGTCGTGCTCCGGTTCGACTACCCCGGCACGGTCCCCGGAGCCCGGGAGCGGGCGCTGCGTCACGGTCAGCGGGTGCTGGCTGCCATCCAGAGCCGCTATGCCGATCTCGCCCAGCAGGGTCTGCTGCATGTGTTGATCACCGTGCGGGATCAGGACGGCCACGTTCCGGCCGAGACCGTTGCCTCCACGATCACCTTCGCCAGCCAAGGAGCTCATTGACATGCTGATCTGCAAGGTCGTGAAACCCCTGGTTTCCACCAACCGCATCCCCGATTTCCAGCACAAGCACCTGCAGGTGGTGCTGGATGGCAGCACCCAGAAGGTGGCCGTGGATGCGGTGGGTGCCGTGCCAGGCGACTGGGTGATCTGCGTGAGCAGCTCCGCAGCCCGTGAAGCGGCCGGCAGCAAGTCGTATCCCAGTGATCTCACGATCGTCGGGATCATTGACTACTGGGATCCGGAGGCCGCCAAGGCCGAGGCGGCGCGGATCACCGGAGGCGGTGGCTGATGGAGATCATGCAGGTGGTGGGCTCCATGGTTTGCACCCAGCGCGTGGCCGGTCTCGATCACGCCAACCTGCGGGTGCTCCGCACCTCCAAGGGCAAGTTCAGCGTCGCCGTTGATCCCGTGGGGGCCTCGCCCGGCAACTGGGTGTTCACCGCCAGCGGTTCCGCGGCCCGACTGGCCTGCCCAAACCCCTCCGTGATCACCGATCTCACCATCGGTGGAATCATTGATTTCTGGGAGCCGGATGGGTGATGCCCGGCACCTGACGCTCCGTCGTTCCTGACCCCTCCGCCCCCCCCCCTCCCCCCCCGCCCATGGCCAGCTCCAGCACCCCCTCCGGCACCAGCCCTGCTCCTGCGGCGCCGGCAGCCCCCCCCACTGCGGCGGCAGCCACCCCCACCCCTGCTGCTGCCGCTCCGGTGGCAGCGGCGGTCAGCAAGCCTGCGGCCACCCCGGCCACTCCCGTGAAGGCCGCCGCCACCCCGACCCCGGCCGCGAAGGCCCTGCCCGCCAGCACCAGCCGTTCCTCCACCACCCGCCGTTCCTCAGCCGTGACCACCACCCGCCGCAGCAGCACGGCCACCAGCCGTTCCTCCACCTCCGGCCGTTCTGCCAGCACCAGCCGTTCCGCGGCCAGCCGCTCCAGTGGCGCTTCCCGCAGCGGTGGTGGGGGTACCAATCGCCCGGTGCCTGCGGGCCGCTCCGCTGCCGCCAGCCCGGCTTCCCTGCCCGGCATCGCCCTGGGCATGATCGAGACCCGGGGCCTGGTGCCCGCGATTGAAGCGGCTGACGCCATGACCAAGGCGGCTGAGGTCACCCTGGTGGCCCGCGAATTCGTCGGCGGGGGCTACGTGACCGTGATGGTGCGCGGTGAGACCGGCGCCGTGAACGCTGCCGTGCGCGCCGGGGCCGACGCCTGCGAGCGCGTGGGCGATGGCCTGGTGGCGGCCCACATCATTGCCCGTCCCCACACCGAGGTGGAACCGGCCCTCGCCAACACCGGCGTCACCCGTCGCCTGTGAGCGCCATGGACGCCGTTCATCCGCGCGTCCTCGGCTATCTGGGGCGCGCCCTCAGCCTTGAGCTCACCGCCGTCCAGCAGTACATGACCCAGGCTTCCCTTGCGGAGACCTGGGGAGACTCGGAGGCGGCCGCCCGCTTCCGCCGGGAAACGGTGGAGGAGATGCGCCACGCCGAGCAGATCGTGCAGCGGATGCTGGCTGTGGGCGTGGCCCCTGCCGCTTCGCAGTTGCGCCCCGTGGCTCAGGCACCCGACCTGGCGGGTCTGCTGCGCCGTGATCTCGACCTGGAGGACGACCTCGTGAACCTCTATGCCGAGGCCAGCCGTTTCTGCAGGCTGGTGGGAGACTGTGTTCAAGAAACTCTGTTCAACCAGTTGCTGCAGGAGGAACAGCACCATGGGGAGGAGCTTGCCGGCTGGCTGAAGGAGCTGGGCCGTCTCGAGCGGTCCCGCGACGATGAACGGGCCTCCTTCTGATCGCGTTGCCGCCGTTGAGGCGCCCTAAAGTCCCCACCCCTGCCCCGGTTGATCCTCTCCGTGCTGCCCATGGCCGCTGGATCTGACCTCGCAGCCCCTGGTCCGTCGACCTGACAGTCGGCCCCTGTCCTCCCAGCCCGCCTTCTTCCCCAGCTCTTGCCCGCCTCTCTGCCCCTGTCGCTCCAGCTGGCCTGGCTGATCCCGCTCTATGGGTTCAGCGGCATGGCCCTGGCGCTTCCCTGGGCCTGCGGCTGGTTTCCCCGCAACGGTCAGCGGCCAGCGGCCTATCTCAATCTGCTGGTGACCCTGGTCGCCGTGGTCCACGGCAGTCTGGCTCTGCGCGATGTGTGGCTCACCGGCCCTCACCACATCAGCCTGCCCTGGTTTTCGGTCGCGGATCTCACGCTGCGCATTGGCCTCGATCTCTCCCTGAACAGCCTGGCGGCGCTGGAACTGGTCACGTTCATGAGCCTGCTGGCCCAGGTGTTCAGCCTGGGCTATTTCGATAAGGAGTGGTCGCTGGCCCGCTTCTACGGGCTGATGGGTTTCTTCGAGGGAGCCCTGAGCGGCGTGGTGCTCAGCAGCAACTTCTTTCTCTGTTATTTCCTGCTGGAGATGCTCACGCTCTCCACCTATCTCCTGGTGGGGTTCTGGTACGCCCAGCCCCTCGTGGTGACCGCTGCGCGCGACGCCTTCCTCACCAAGCGGGTGGGAGACGTGCTCCTGTTGATGAGTGTGGTGGCCCTGGCGGCCTGGTCGGGTTCGATGGAGTTCACCGACCTCTACAGCTGGGCGGCCCAGGTGAAGGCTGATGGCAGCCTGGCGCCCCTTGCGGGCACGCTGCTCGGCCTGGGCCTGATCGCCGGCCCCATGGGCAAGTGCGCCCAGTTCCCCATGCACCTGTGGCTCGATGAGGCCATGGAAGGTCCCAACCCTGCCTCGATCCTGCGCAATTCGGTGGTGGTGACCGCAGGGGCCCTGGTGCTGATGAAGCTGATGCCCCTGCTGCAGCTCTCCCTGATTGCCAACGACGTGCTGCTGGCGGTCGGCACCATCAGTGCCGTGGCCGGTGCCCTGGTGGCCCTGGCCCAGGTGGATCTCAAGCGGGCCTTCTCCTACTCCACCACCTCCTACCTCGGGTTGGTGTTCGTGGCCATTGCCCTCCAGCAGCCCGGCATCGCCCTGCTGCTGCTGCTGTGTCACGGCCTGGCCAAGGCCCTGCTGTTCATGAGTGTGGGCAGCGTGATCGCCACCACCAACTGCCAGGACCTCACCGAAATGGGGGGGATCGGCCGTCGCATGCCGGCCACCCTCAGTGCCTATCTGGTGGCGGCCGCCGGTCTGGTGGGGCTGGTGCCCCTCGGCTGCTTCTGGTGCTTCGGCCAGGCGGTTTCTGCCCTCTTTGATTCCTCGCCCGTTTTTGCGGGGGTATTTCTGCTCACCAACCTGCTCACTGCCGCGAACCTCACCCGCGTTTTCCGCTCCCTCTTCCTCGGCGCCCCCACCCCCAAGACCCGCCGCTGCCCGGAGGTGAACTGGCTGATGGCCCTGCCGATGGTCAGTCTCACGGTGATCGTGCTGCTGATGCCCCTGCTCCTGCAGCGCATCGATCCGATTCCCGGGATTGCGGCTTTCCCGATGGCTGCCGGGCTCGGCGTCGGTCTCAGTGGGGCCCTCGGGGTGGCGGTGGGGGCCTGGATGCCCCTCGATCAGTTCTGGTCGCGCTCGATCGCCCAGCCTATCCGCTCCTTCCAGGACCTGCTGGCTTTCGACTTCTACACCGAGCGGGTCTACCGGGTCACGGTGGTGGCCTTTGTGGCCCAGCTGGCCCGCTTCAGCAACTGGGTGGATCAGCGGGTGGTGAATGGGCTGGTCGATGGTGTGGGCCGCCTCTCCCTCGCCAGTGCCGAAGATCTCAAGTTGAGCGTGAGCGGTCTGCTGCAGACCTATCTGCTGCTGATGGTGGTGGGTATCGTCGGGCTGCTGATCACCCTCAGTGCCCTCGGCGGCCTGGAGGTGCTGCCATGACCAGCCTTCCCCTGCTCAGCCTCCTGCTCGCGGTTCCTTTCCTAGGCTGCCTGGGGCTGCTGCTCTGGCCGGGGAGTCCCAGCCCGAACCAGCTGCGCGGCGGCGCCATCGCCACCCTGGTGCTGCAGTTGCTGGTGAGCCTGCTGGTGCTGCTGGTCTTCGATTCCAGCCTGAGTGGCCTGCAGCTGCGCGAAAGCCATGGCTGGCTTCCGGGGATCGGGCTCGACTATCGCCTCGGCGTCGACGGCCTGTCGCTGCCGCTGGTGCTGATCAACGCCGCCCTCTCCCTCGTGGCGGTGGTGTGCACCCGTGAGTTCAGCCGCCGTCCGCGCGTGTATTTCGCGTTGCTTCTGCTGATCAGCGGAGCGGTGAACGGCGCCTTTCTGGCCGACAACCTCCTGCTCTTCTTCCTCTTCTACGAGCTCGAGCTGATTCCTCTCTGGCTGCTCATCTCGATCTGGGGTGGGGCCAACCGGGCCTATGCCGCCACCAAGTTCCTGCTGTTCACGGCCGTGTCGGGGATGTTGATCCTCGGCGCGTTCCTGGGCCTGGCCCTGCTCACCGGCACCGTGGATTTCAGCCTCACGCCCGTCTCCAGCGAGCGCCTGGCGATGGGCAGCCAGCTCTGGCTGCTGGGGGCCCTGCTCGTGGGCTTCGGCATCAAGATGCCGTTGGTGCCGTTCCACACCTGGCTCCCCGATGCCCACACCCAGGCCTCCACGCCTGTATCGGTACTGCTGGCCGGCGTGTTGCTCAAGCTGGGCACTTACGGCTTGCTGCGCTTCGGCCTCGGCCTCTTCCCAGAAGCCTGGGCCCGGCTTGCTCCGGCCCTGGCCATCTGGGCGGCGGTTTCGGTGGTCTTCGGTTCGCTGGCGGCGATCGCCCAGCGCGACATGAAGAAGATGGTGGCCTACAGCTCGGTGGGCCACATGGGCTACGTGCTGCTTGCTGCTGCGGCCGCCACCCCCGTGGCCTTGCTCGGGGCCCAGTTCCAGATGGTGAGCCATGGCCTGATCTCGGCCCTGCTCTTCCTGCTGGTGGGGATCGTGTACCGCAAGACGGGCACCCGCGACCTGGACGTGCTCCATGGCCTGCTCAATCCCCAGCGGGGTCTGCCGCTCACCGGCAGCCTGATGATCCTCGGGGTGATGGCCAGCGCCGGCCTGCCGGGGATGGCCGGGTTCATCGCCGAGTTCCTGGTGTTCCGCGGCAGCCTCAACGCCTATCCGCTTGCCACCCTGCTCAGCATGGTGGGCTCGGGCCTCACCGCCGTGTATTTCCTCCTGCTCGTGAACCGGGCGTTCTTCGGACGCCTGGCGATCACACCGCCCCAGGACCCGCTTCGCCACGCCCGCCTGGACGTGCTTCTGCCGCCGGTGGCCCCTCGGGAGACCTTGCCCGCCATTGCCCTGGCCGCTGCCGTGGTGGTGATGGGCCTCCTGCCCCAGCAGACCCTGGGTGATCTCAGCGAGGCCACGACCACCGCCATGGCCGACCTGCCGGTGATGGTCGCCGTGCTTCAGCCTGGAGGCCTGGGCTGATGCCGGTAATTTCCGCTGAGCTGGTGCGCTCGGGGGGGATGCCCGCCGCCGAGGAGCTCACGGGCCGCCTGCTCAGCGGCCACACGCTGCTGCGCGACACCCCCGAGCACCTCGTGGAGGTGGTTGATGTGCTGGCCAGTTATGGCGAGGTGTTGGATGCCTACAGCATCAATCTCATCTATCAGGCCGAGAAGCAGTTCCTCAATCCCTTTCCGGTCTTCAAGTATTTCGATGGGGATCTGAATCTGGCCCGGCTCTGGCGCCACCTCAATCACGACCGCATCAACTTCGAATACGCCGAGTACTGCATGAAGGCCATGCTCTGGCATGGCACCGGTGGGCTGGACGCCTATCTCGATTCCCCGGCTTTCCTCGATCACTGCCGCCGGATCATTGCCCGCAAGCGCCGGCGGGATCCCCTGCTGGCCCTGCTCGACCCCTTGGCACCTTCCTTTCTGCCGGAACTGATCCGCACCGCCGCCACGGTGCATGCCCTTGGCCAGTTCTGGCGCGTGATGAGCGATCTCTTCCTCGACCTGGCGACGGCCGAGCGGCAGGGCCGGGTGCGCTCGATCGCCGATGTGGTGGCCTTCATCCAGCAGGGGCTGGTGGCGGCGGCGGCCCAGCCGATCACCTATGGCGTTGAGGTGGCCGGCGAGCACTGCTGGGTGTTGCCTCCGGAAGCCGGGCTCACGTTTCTTGTGGATGTGGCGGTGCCCTACGTGGAGGCCGTGTTTCTGCGGGGCATGCCCTTCTTCGGCACGGTGAGCTTCAACGCCCAGGCCCAGCAGATCTCCCCCGATCAGGCCCGCTTCACCTATGGGGCCCTCTATGCCGATCCCCTGCCCACCATGGGGGCCGGCATCCCCCCCAGCCTGCTGATGCAGGACATGTATCGCCATCTGCCGGAGCGGCTGCACCAGATGTACCGGCAGTGCAGCCGGGGGGAGGGGGATGTGCACGTGAAGATCTGCCAGAGCTTCCAGAAGTCGATGTTCTGTGTCACCAATGCCGCCATCAACGGCACCATGCCCCACCCGCTCGAGGCCCCCGACCCCGCCCACCAGGCAGCCAACCGGGCCTATGCCGAAGCGTGGGCTGCCCGGCTGAGCGTCGCCCGTACCGACTGCCTCGATGAGGCTCTGCCCCCAGTGCTGGATTAACGTCGCGCCCATGGAACAGCCCTGGACCCCCCGCCCCAAGCCGGACAAGGCCGAGTGGCTTGAGCGGCGCATCGCGTTTGCCGATTACGCCGCCACCCGTGATTTTCTCGAGCGGCTCAACGATCTCTGCGAGGCGCACCAGCGCTTTCCCGATATCAGCTTTGGCCGCACCTATGTGAACCTCACCCTGCGCCCCGAGAGGGATGCCGCCCCGGTCGGTGAGGCTGACCACGGTTTTGCCGCCGCCATCGACGCCCTGCTCTCGGATGGCTGAAGCCGATGTCTGACGCCGACCCCAGGCCCACCGCAGACGGCTGTGTGGATTTGCGGGCGGCCTATGAGGGGGCTGGGGTGCAGGCCATGCTGGATCAGCTCGATCGGGAGCTGATAGGCCTGCGGCCGGTGAAGGCCCGCATCCGCGAGATCGCCGCCCTGCTGGTGGTGAACCGGGCCCGCCAGCAGGTGGGCCTGGAGACCGCTCCGCCCAGCCTGCACATGTCGTTCACGGGGCGGCCCGGCACCGGCAAGACCACCGTGGCCGAACGCATGAGCCAGATCCTCCATGGGCTCGGCTATGTGCGCAAAGGCCATGTGGTGACGGCCACCCGCGACGATCTGGTGGGTCAGTACATCGGCCATACAGCCCCC
Organism: Cyanobacteria bacterium M_surface_10_m2_119; assembly: GCA_016882525.1. Lineage (GTDB taxonomy): Bacteria > Cyanobacteriota > Cyanobacteriia > PCC-6307 > Cyanobiaceae > NIES-981. The sequence continues at coordinate 11,630 of VGPU01000034.1, forward strand.
AAGACCCGCGAGATGCTCAAGAAGGCGATGGGCGGGGTGCTGTTCATCGATGAGGCTTACTACCTCTATCGTCCTGAGAACGAGCGCGACTATGGCGCCGAGGCGATTGAGATCCTCCTGCAGGTGATGGAGAACAACCGGGACGATCTGGTGGTGATCTTTGCCGGCTACAAGGATCGGATGGACGTCTTCTATCAGTCAAATCCCGGTCTCTCCTCGCGGGTGGCCAACCACATCGATTTTCCCGACTACACGGCCGACGAGCTGCTGGCGATCGCCGGCCTCATCCTGGCGGCAGAGAACTACCGCTTCAGCGACGAGGCGCGGGCTGCCTTCGGCGACTACATCCAGCGGCGCATGCAGTTGCCCTTCTTCGCCAACGCCCGTTCGATCCGCAATGCCATCGATCGGGCGCGCATGCGCCAGGCCAACCGCCTGTTCAGCGGCCTGGGGCGGTCGGTGACCAAGCTCGATCTGATGACGATCGAGGCGGAGGACATCACCGCCAGCCGTGTGTTTCAGGGAGAGGTCGAGGGACTGGACCCGTCCCGGCCGCTCACCTAGGTTTGGGGTCCCTTTAGGCCCCTTGGATGAACCCCATGACACCGAACCCTGGCCGCTGCACCCTGGCCACCCGTTCTGCCGTGGCTGTCGGCCGCGTTTCGGCTCTCGCCTGTGCCACGGCCCTCGGCGGCGTGCTGGCCTCCGCCCTGCCGCTGCGGGCTGAGACCTGCACGTTCCTGCAGCCGATCGGCGGCAATGGCGCGACGCCGATTGTTTCCAAGTCGGTGGGGCGGGGCAAGTTGATCGGTCAGACCAACTGGTGGACGGATTTCATCGTTGATAAGCCCTATGCCCGTTACAAGTATTTCTTCACGGCGAATTCTTCCGACCCGAAGGCCCAGTATCCGGTGGAGGGTTACATGAAGTTCTCCGATGGCACCAACCTCCAGCTCTTCAACGTGATGATGAGCCCGCCGATCGGCACCGGCCGGGAGTTCGGCCCCTATCCCCAGGTGCCGGGCAAGCAGGCGAGTCAGATCAGTTTCAAGGTGGGGGCGAGCAACGATCCCGGGGCGCTGGGCTTCAGTTACCGCATTTCGGTGCAGGGCTGCAACTGATCGCGCCCTAACGGCGCTTGCGTGAGTCGATCTGCAGCAGGTCGCGCACCTGCTGCACCTGCCGCGCCAGCACCGGGTCGCTGTTCAATTTCTTTTCGGTCTGCTCCACGGCGTACATCACCGTGGAGTGGTCCTTGCCGCCGAACACCTCGCCGATGCGTGGCAGGGAGAGGTCGGTGCTCTGGCGCATCAGATACATCCCCACCTGGCGAGCCTGGCTCACGGCGCGTTTGCGGCTGGCACTGCGCATTTCCTCGGCGCCCACGCCGAACACCTCCGCCACCTTCTCCAGCACCTGCTCCGGCTTCACCTCCACGTCACCGCCGGCGGGATCGAGCATCGGTGCCACTGATTCCACCGTCATCGGCAGACCCGTGATCGAGACGAAGGCCACGGCCCGGGTGAGGGCGCCTTCCAGTTCGCGGATGTTGGAGGTGAAGCGGCCGGCGATGAACTGGATCAGCTCCCGCGGCAGGCTCATCTGCTCCTGCTCAGCCTTCTTGTGCAGGATCGCCATGCGCGTTTCCAGATCCGGCGCCTGGATGTCGGCGATCAGGCCCATCGAGAAGCGGGAGATCAGGCGCTCCTGCAGGCGGGGGATCTGGCTGGGGGGCCGATCCGAGGCGATCACGATCTGGCGGCCGGCCTCGTGCAGGGCATTGAAGGTGTGGAAGAACTCCTCCTGGGTGTATTCCTTCCCCTCGATGAACTGGATGTCGTCGACCAGGATCAGATCGGCGGCGCGGTAACGGTCGCGGAAGGCCTGCATCCCGTCCTTGCGGATCGCCTGGATCAGGTCGTTGGTGAAGGTCTCGGTGCTCACGTAGAAGACGCGGGCCCGGGGGTCGATCTCCAGCCGGTAGTGGCCGATCGCCTGCATCAGGTGGGTCTTGCCCAGTCCCACCCCGCCGCAGATGAACAGGGGATTGAATTCCCGCCCGGGGGCCTCGGCCACCGCCAGGGCTGCTGCATGGGCCATGCGGCTGTTCGGGCCCACCACGAAGCGGTTGAACACATAGCGGGGGTTGAGACCGCTGCCGGGTTGGCGGTTGCTGCCGGGCTGGGGGCTGCTGGTGGCGGGGCCGCCGCTGGCGGTGGCGGGTACCCCCCCAGGCGGTGGGGTTGCCGCACCACCGCTGCCGTTCAGGGCGGCGACACCAGGCAGCAGCCCGTCGTCGCCGGCGGGGGAGGAGACCTCCACGCTGATCGGCTCACCGGTGATCTCACCGGCGACGGCGGCGATCGTGCCCAGGTAGTTCTTGCGCAGCCAACCGCAGGCGAAGCTGTTCGGGGCCTCCAGCTGCAGCAGCCTGCCGTCGAACCCCAGGCAGCGGGCAGGCCGAATCCAGGTCTCGAAGGTGGGTTTGCTGAGGTTGGCCTGGAGCGCCTGCTGCACCTGGTGCCACAGCTGGTTGGCCTGCTGCACCGACAGCCTCTCTCGCGGCTGCTGAATCTACGCAGAGGTGGCCCGCCGGTCGGTCTTAAATGAAGCGGATTCCAACCTGGTCCACCCCGCTCCCCCCCGCGCCTTTCCAATGCTTCCCCCCGCTGGCCGTTCTGCCACCCGCATGGCGGGTGCGCTTGCCTCCCTCGCGCTGCTGACGGGCTGCAACGCCGGTATTCCAGGGCTGCCCCCCCTTCCCGGCCGCTCCAGCGGCGAGCCGGTGCGCATCAGCGATGCGGTGCCGGCCCCCTCCCTCCCCGGGGGCGGCGGGAATGTGATCGTCGACGCGGTGGAGAAGGTGGGCCCCTCGGTCGTGCGCATCGACACCACCAAGCGGGTGATCAATCCCCTGGGAGGGCTGTTTGGCCGTGGGCCGGCGATCCAGCAGCAGCAGGGCCAGGGCTCGGGCTTCATCACCCGCTCCGACGGGGTGATTCTCACCAATGCCCATGTGGTGGAGGGTGCCAGCGACGTGACGGTGACCCTGCCCGATGGCCGCAGCTACAGCGGCAAGGTGCTGGGCACCGATCCCCTCACCGACGTGGGCGTGGTGAAGGTGGTGGCCAGCAAGCTGCCCGTGGCGCCGCTGGGGGACTCCGCCCGGGTGCGCCCCGGGGAGTGGGCGATCGCCATCGGCAACCCCCTCGGTCTCGACAACACCGTGACCGCCGGCATCATCAGCGCCATCCAGCGCACCAACGCCGTGGGCGAGGGTCAGCGGGTGCCTTACATCCAGACCGACGCGGCCGTGAATCCCGGCAACAGCGGCGGGCCCCTGATCAATGATCGCGGCCAGGTGATCGGCGTGAACACGGCCATCCGCCAGGCGCCCGGCGCGGGCCTGAGCTTTGCGATCCCGATCAACGTGGCCCGCCAGATCGCCGCGCAGATCCTGGAGCGTGGCTACGCCAGCCACCCCTACATCGGTGTGCGGCTCCAGGCCATCACCCCCCAGCTGGCCCGGGAGATCAACGCCAGCACCGACGAGTGCGACCTGCCGGAGGTGAACGGCGTGGTGGTGGTGGATGTGATGGACGGCAGTCCGGCCGCCAAGGGGGGACTCAAGCCCTGCGACCTGATCGAGACCGTGGGGGGCAAGCCCGTGAAGAACCCCTCCGACGTGCAGCTGGCGGTCGACCAGGCGCGGGTGGGCGAGCCCCTTGCGCTGCAGGTGCGGCGCGGCCGGGCCACGACCAGCCTCACCCTCAAGCCCGCCGAACTGCCGCGCCAGGGCTGAGGCGTTGGCGGGGCGCCAGCTGGTGGTGATGGCCCGCTGGCCGGCACCGGGCCGCTGCAAGAGCCGCCTGGCCGCCAGCCTCGGCCGGGAGCGGGCGGCCGCCCTTCAGCGCCGGCTCACCGACCACACCCTGGCGGTGGCGGCCCAGGCGCGTCAGCGGCTGGGCTTTGAGCTGGTGCTGGCCGTTTCCGGCCTCGGGCCGCGGGCGGCCCGCCGCTGGCAGGGACAGCTGGGCTGCGACCGGGTGGTGGACCAGGGCCGCGGTGGCCTGGGTCTGCGGCTGCAGCGCCAGGTGCGGCGTGCCTGCAGCCGCGAGGGATGCCAGCTGGTCATGATCGGCACCGATCTGCCTGGCCTGCTGCCGGCGGATCTGGAGCAGGCCTTTGCGGCCCTCAACGGGGCGGAGCTCGTGCTGGGCCCCGCCGGCGATGGGGGCTACTGGTTGATCGGCCTGCGCCAGAGCTGGCCGCTCCTGTTCAGTGGCGTGGCCTGGGGCGGCGCGACGGTGCTGGAGCAGACCTGCCAGGCCGCAGACCGTCTCGGGCTCAGCCCCCAGCGCCTGTCCTGCCGCGGCGACCTCGATCGGCCCGCCGATCTACGGCCCTGGCGCTGATGGCTGCCCCGCCGCCGCTGAGCGTGGTGATCGCCACCCGCAACGAGGCCGCCCGTCTGCCGGCCCTGCTGGCCCAGCTGGCGGCGGCGCCGGCCCTGGTGCGGGAGGTGCTGGTGGTGGATGGCGGCAGCGCTGACGGCACCGGCTGGTTCGCCCGCCTGGCCGGGGCCCGGCTCCTGTGCTCCGAGCCTGGCCGGGGGGCGCAGCTCGGCCGGGGGGCCGCCGCCGCCGAGGGGCCCTGGCTGCTGCTCCTCCATGCCGATGTGCGGTTGCCCCAGGGCTGGGCAGAGCGGGTGCGCCGCAGCCTTGCCCGGCCAGGGGCCGCCGAGCTAGCCTGGTATTTCGAGCTGGCGATCGCCTCCTCCAGGCCTGAGCTGCGGTTGCTGGAGCTGGGGGTGCGTCTGCGCAGCCGTTGGCGTCAGCTGCCCTATGGCGACCAGGGGCTGCTGCTCCACCGCGACCTCTACGCGGCGGTGGGGGGGGTGCGGCCGTTGCCCCTGATGGAGGATCTCGACCTGGTGGAGCGCCTGCGCCGCCGGACGCGGCTCTGCAGCCTGGCGCTGCCCCTGGAGGTGGATGGGCGACGCTGGCGCCGCCAGGGGTTCTGGCGCACCACCTGGGGCAATCTGCAGCTGCGGCGGGCCTGGCGCCGGGGGGTGCCGGCGGTGGAGCTGGCCCGGCGCTACTACGGCTAGGGGGCGTACCAGAAGGCGCAGCGGCGATCGAGGGGTTCGAGATCCCAGCCCTGGGCGGCGTAGAACTCGACCACGCCGGGATCGGCGAAAAGGCTCACCCGCTCCACCTCCATCGCCTGGAGCCGCTCGAGCACGTAGCGCATCAGGGCCTTGCCCAGGCCGGCGCCCTGGTAGTGGGGATGCACCGCCACATCCCAGACCGTGGCCTCCACCACCCCATCGCCCGTGCAGCGGGCAAAGCCCACGAGCTTCGGCACCCGCGGGTCGTGGCGCCACAGGCCCACACGCAGCAGGCTGTGCTCGAGGGCCTTGCGCACCCGCCGAAGGGGGCGGCGGCTCCAGCCCACCGCATCGCAGAGCTGCTCGAGCTCGATCAGGTCGATCTCCCGCTCGCTGCTGAGGACCAGCTGCAGCTCCGGCTGGGGAACGGTGCAGCAGCGGTGTTGCTCCCCGTAGAGAAGGGTGAGGAGCTCGGCCTCGGGCACGCGGAGCAGACGGTTGAATGCCACGATCCTGCCTGATGAGCAGCACCGTGCGCGACCTGCCGGCTACCGGCACCCCCCAGCCCTCGCGGGCCCCCCAGCCACCGCTGCTGGTGGCGCTGCACGGCTGGCTGCTCTCCGGCCGGCTCTGGCAGCCGCTGGTGGAGCAGCTGGAGCCCGATTGGTCGTTCTGGACCCCGGATCTGCCCGGCTTTGGGGCCAGCGACCGCCCCCGGGGCCTGCAGCCCAGCCTGGCCAGTTATGGCCGCTGGGTGGCGGAGGCCTGCCGCGAGCGCCTGGAGCCCGGCCGCCAGGTGGTGCTGATCGGCCATTCCCTGGGGGGCAGTGTTGCCCTCCATGCCGCTGCCGGCCTGGGAGGGCGCTTGGCGGGCATGGTGCAGATCGCCGCCGGAGGCGGCGTGTACCAGCCCCGCCCCTTCCGCCAGGTGCGCCAGGGCGGGGCCGCCTTCGTGCGTTGGCGGCCCCGCTGGCTGCTGGGCCTGCCCGGCAGCGACGGCCTCAGCGCCCCCCTGCGCGCCGACCTCCGCGCCGCCCGCGGCCTGCTGGCCTGCAGCATGCGCCGGGAAGCGGTGCAGCAGCTCCCCCAGCTCACCGCCGGCCTGGCGGTGCCCAGCCTCTGGATCGCCGGCAGCCGCGACACGGTGATGGCCCCGCGCTACGTGCGCCACCTGGCGGGCTATGCCCCGGAGCACCAGTTCGTGCTGCTCGAGGGAGCCGGTCACCTGCCAATGCGGCAGAGGCCCGAGGACCTGGCCGCCGTGCTGCGGCCGTGGTTGGCGGCCCTCCCCGCTGGGAGTGAGATGGCCGCCACCGACAGCTGAGCCGAGAGCTCAGCGCAGAGCGAGCCTGGAATCCCAGCTCAGAGCGAGGCCAGGCCCCGTTCCTGAAGCTCCGCCAGCTGGGCATAGAGGCCCCCGGCCCGACGCAGCTCCTGGTGGTTTCCCTCCTCGATCAGGCGCCCGCGGCGCAGCACCAGGATGCGGTCGGCGGCCTCCACGGTGGCCAGCCGGTGGGCGATCACGATCGCCGTGCGCCGCTGCAGCAGCCGCTCGAGGTCCCGTTGCAGGGTGGCCTCGGTGGAGGGGTCCATGAAGGCGGTGGCCTCATCCATCACAAGCACGGAGGGATCACGGATGGCCACCCGCGCCACGGCCAGGAGCTGGCGCTCGCCGGAGGAGAGGTTGCCGCCCCGCTCCCGCAGCTCGGTGGCCAGCCCATCGGGCAGGCGCGATACCAGGCCCGAGAGCCCCAGGTCGCGGGTGAGCTGCCGCAGCTCCTCGCTGTCGATGTCGGCATCGAGGCGCAGGTTGTCGGCCACGGTGCCGCTGAACAGGAACGTGTCCTGGAGCACCACCCCCAGCCGGCGGCGCAGGCTGGCCAGGGGCAGTTCGCGGATGTCGATGCCATCGAGCAGGATCCGGCCCTGCTGGGGCTCATAGAGCCGGCAGAGCAGGCGGATCACCGTGGTTTTGCCCGAGCCGGTGGGCCCCACCAGGGCCACGTGCTCGCCGGCGGCGATGCGGAAGGAGAGATCCGAGAGGATCGGCTCGTCGGGGCGGTAGGCGAAGGAGACGTTCTCAAACACCACCTCCCCGGCCGAGCGCTGCACATCACCCCGCTCCAGGGCTGCCCGGGAGCGCTGGGCCAGGGGCAGATCCCGGATCTCGATCGGTTGCTCCAGCAGCTCGCCGATCCGCTCCACGGCCGTGAGTCCCCCCTGGATCTGGGTGAAGCGCTCCGCCAGCTGGCGCAGGGGATCGAACAGCCGCTGGGAGAAGAGGATGAAGGTGGTGAGGGTGCCCAGGCCCAGGGCGCCGGCGGTGACCATGGTGCCGCCGAGGGCGAGCACGGCGGCGACCGCGATCAGGGCGACCCACTCGATGAAGGCCGAGATGGCGCTCTCGTAAAGGATCGTGCCGGTCACCGCCTTGCGGTACTGGTTGGTGGTGGCGGCAAAGCGGGCGCTGTTGATCGCCTCGCGCCGGAACATCTGCACCACCTCCAGCCCCTGCAGGTTCTCCTGCAGGTCGGCATTGAGCTGGCTGAGTTCCTCGCGCACCCGGTAGTTGGCCCGGCGGTAGCGGCGCTGCAGCCAGAGCATGCCCACCACCACCGGCACCTGGGCCGCCAGCAGCAGCAGGCCGAGCCGCCACTCGATCGTGAGCATCGTGCCGGCGATCACCAGCAGGGTCACCAGGTCGGCGAGCACCCCCACCGCCCCGCTGCCGAACACCTCGGCCAGGGCATCCACGTCGCTGGTGAGGCGGGTGAGCAGCTTGCCCACCGGCGTGCGGTCGTGGAAGCGCAGCGACAGGGCCATCGCATGGGCGAACAGGTCGTCGCGGATGCGGGCGGTGAGCCGCTGGCCCACGGCCTGCACGTTGTAGGTCTGGAGCCCCTGCAGGCCCAGGCGCACCAGCACCGCCAGCAGCAGGGTGAACACCAGCAGCCGCAGGGCGTCCCGCACCTCCAGGGCCTGGAGCCAGGGGAAGGTGGGCTCCCCGCGCAGCACGGCGATGCCCTGGCCCACCAACAGGGGCTGGATGGCGGCGGCACCGGCCACCGGCAGCAGCAGCACGAGGGAGAGAATCAGCCGGTTGCGGTCCTGCCCGAGGTAGGGCAGCAGGCGCGCCAGGCGCTGGCGGTCGAGCCGTGCCATCAGGCCGCGCCCGTGGAGGCACCGACCTGGCTCGCCGCCGCCAGCCGGTCGACGATCCCCTGCAGGCGGCCATCGTCGAGGCGCAGGGAGAGGGGATGGCCCACCAGGCGGGCCGTGGAGTGGAACAGATCCTCAATGGCGATCAGGCCGTTCTCCGCGAGGGTGCGGCCGGTGGCCACCAGATCCACGATCGCCTCGCTCATGCCGGTGATCGGCCCCAGCTCCACCGAGCCGGCCAGGTGGATCAGCTCCACGGGCAGGTCGAGGGCGTCGAAGAACTCCTCGGCGCAGCGGGTGAACTTGCTGGCGATGCGGCAGTGGGCCGGCAGGTCGGCGGCCCGGCGGTAGGGGCTGCTGGCCTTCACGGCCACGCTCATGCGGCAGCCGCCGAAACCCAGATCCACCAGCTGGGCCACGGGCAGGGCGTGCTCCCGCAGCACGTCGTAGCCCACCACCCCGAGCTGGGCCTGGCCGTAGCTCACGTACACCGGCACATCGGCATTGCGCACCAGCAGGGCCCGGGCCTGGCCGCAGGCGCTGGGCACCATCAGCAGGCGGTTGCCGGGCTCGAGCACCGCACTGAAATCGAGGCCGGCTTCGGCGAACCGGCGCACCGTGTCCTTGAGCAGCGCGCCTTTGGCCAGGGCAACGGTGATCATGGAGCTGTGCCGCAGAGCGGACTTTAACGATGGGCCCTTCCTCCCCAGCCGCCGCGGGGCCGGCCGCTCCCCTTGCGGTCTGGCTGATCCCGGTGCTGCGCGACAACTATGTGTTCGTGATCGAGCGCGGCGGGCGGGCCCTGGTGGTCGACCCCGCCGTGGCTGACCCCGTGGCCGAGGCCCTGCAGGAGCGTGGGTTGCAGCTGGAGGCGATCCTGCACACCCACCACCACAGCGATCACATCGGCGGCACCCCGGGCCTGCTGCGCCGCTGGCCCCGGGCGGCGGTGATCGCGGCGGTGGCGGATCGCTCCCGCATCCCCCTGCAGACCCGGGGCGTGCGGGGCGGCGATCAGCTCGTGCTCCTGGAGGAGCCGATCACGGTGCTGGAGGTGCCCGGCCACACCAGCGCCCATATCGCCTACTGGCTGCCCGCCAGCGGCCACCTCTTCTGCGGCGACACCCTGTTTGCCGGGGGTTGCGGACGCCTGTTCGAGGGCACCCCCGAGCAGATGCAGGCGTCCCTGCAGCGCCTGGCGGCCCTGCCGGCCAGCACCCGGGTGTGGTGTGCCCATGAATACACCGAGGCCAACCTGGCCTGGGCTGCCGCCGAGGCGCCCCACGACCTGGCGATTGCCGCCCGCCTGGCCGCCGTGCGCCGCGATCGGGCCGCCGGAGCGCCCACCATTCCCAGCAGCGTGGAGCTGGAGCGGGCCACCAACCTGTTCGTGCGGGCGGCGAGCCCCGCGGCCCTGGCCGCTCTGCGCCGCAGCAAGGACGCCTGGTGACCAGAGGCCTCCCGGGGCCGCTTCCGGTGAGGGTCAGAGGGCGGTGAGGTCGATCCCGGCGGGGAAGACCCGGGCTCGCTCTCCGCTCACCAGCTGCACGTGGCCGCGTTGGCCCCGGGGATGGTCGGCCTCCAGGGGCAGGCGCAGGCGCAGTTGCAGGGGCTGGCCCTCCAGCTGGCAGCCCACCTGATACAGCCACTCCCGGCCGAGAAACTCCCGGCTCAGCACCCAGGCCGGCCCGTTGGGATCGGCCGTGAACTGCAGGGCCTGCGGGCTCACCAGCACCTCCATCCCATCGCTGCAGGGCGGTATCGCCGAGGCCGGCTGCAGCCAGCCCAGGGGGGTCTGCACCCCCTCGGGCCGGATGCGCCCTGGCAGGAGATTGCCCTGCAGCACGAAGCGGCCGACAAAGGCGGTGGCCGGTTGTTCCACGAGCTGCCGCGGGCTGGCGCACTGGTGCAGCTCCCCGTCGCGCAGCACCGCCACCCGATCGCAGATCGCCAGGGCCTCCTCGGGGTCGTGGGTGACGATCAGGCCGCAGGTGCCGCACTGGCTGAGCACGCCGGGGAGTTCGCTGCGCAGCCGCAGCCGCACCTCCACGTCGAGGTTGGAGAAGGGCTCATCCAGCAGCACCACCGCCGGGCCCGGCGTCAGCGCCCGGGCCAGGGCGAGGCGCTGGCGCTGGCCGCCGGAGAGTTCGTGGGGGTAGCGGCGCTCCAGGCCCTGGAGGCCGAGCAGCTCCAGCAACCAGGCGGCCCGGCTGCTGTCTTGGCCGCGACGAAGGCCGAAGCAGGCGTTCTGCCAGGCATCGAGGTGGGGGAACAGGGCGTAGTCCTGAAACACCATGCCCACCCCCCGCCGCTCGGGGGGCAGCCAGCGCGAGCTGCTGGCCACCTCCCGCCCCTCCATCGCCACCACGCCGCGGGCGGGCCGCTCAAAGCCGGCGATCAGCCGCAGCAGGGTGGTCTTGCCACAGCCCGAAGGACCGAGCAGCCCCACCAGTTCCCCAGGCTGGAGGCTGAGATTCACATCGCGCAGGGTCCAGGTGTCAGGGGCGGCCTGGGGGTAGCGGTGCCAGATCCCGCTGAGCTGCACGGGCTCCTGCACGGCACCAGGTGAGGGGTGCAGGGGGCCGCTGACGGCTTGGGCAGAGGTGGGAGGCACGATCGGCAGCCGGCCCGTTGGGCCATAAGCTCACGGCGCCATCCTCACCTGGCATGAGCACGTCTCCCGCCCCGCACGCCGCCACCCCCGAAGCGGTGAACACCAGCGCTGCGCCGGCACCCGTAGGCCCCTACAACCAGGCCGTCAGGGCCGGGAATCTGCTGTTCTGCTCCGGCCAGATCGCCCTGGATCCGGGCACGGGGGCGATGGTGGGTGCTGGGGATGTGGAAGCCGAAACCCGGCAGGTGCTGGCCAACCTGCAGGCGGTGCTGGCCGCGGCGGGTGCCACCCCCCGGCAGGTGGTGCGCACCACGGTGTTTCTGGTCGATCTGGCGGATTTTGCGGCGGTGAATGCCCTGTATGCCGAGGTCTTCGGCAGCGGTGTGGCGCCGGCCCGCGCCTGCGTGCAGGTGGCGGCCCTGCCCAAGGGCGGCCGGGTGGAGATCGACTGCATTGCCCTGCTGGCCGACTGAGAACCGACTGAAACCCAGGGGCCAGCGGCCAGGGCTGCCTCAGGGCAGATCGACCGGGCAGTTCATCATCCCCGCGGCCTGGGCATCGGCGCTGCTCAGCCGGGCCAGGATCTGCTGGAGGTCAAGGGCGGAGAGCTCCCCGTCCTCCCCCCACTTCATCACCGAGCGGCCGAGCAGGCCGTCGTCTGCCGAGGGGAGGCCGTCGCCAAAACGGCCCTGGGCCGAGGAGTCGAAGGAGGCGGTCATGGCCCCGACGGCGGCGTGTGTTGGTTTCAACACTAGCCAGTGGTGATGCCCGCGGCCAGGGCCCTGGTGTCAGGGGCCCAGGGTCAGCTCTGCTCCGCCGATCCCTGATTCCCCGGCCAGGGCATAAAAGAGAAACAGGCGGTCTCCGTCCACCAGCAGGGCGGGATCCCGCAACTGGCGGGCCCGGCGGGTGGCACCCGATCGCGAGGGGCGCAGCGGCAGATCCGCCCCCTCGGCAACGCTCTCTGGTTCCAGCACCGTCACCGGTTCGCCCGGCTGCACCGGCATCGGGCTGCGGACCTCTGCCGCACGGTTGCCGGGCCCGCTGGTCTGGGCCTCCAGCTGGGTGAGGTTCAGCCAGGACGCCAGAAGGCGTTCGGGGGCATCGCCGATCCGGCTGTAGACGATCAGCACGCCGTCCCGCCACGGGAGCACGGCGGCGTGGCGCATCTCCGGCAACAGGGTGCCCACCGGTCGGAAGGGACCGCTGGGACCTTCGGCGCGGTAGAGGCGTCCGCCCCCCCCGACCTCCTTGGCCAGGGCCCACCAGCGTTGTCCCCAGCTGAACACCCGGAAGTAAGGGCTGCCCAGATCGGGCTCCTGCATGCGGAAGTGAAGGCCGTCGCTGGAGACCGCCAGGCCCGTGCGCTGCTCGCCACCGCGCCGGGCCAGGCGGCCATGCACGTAGAGGCGGATCTCCCGGCGCTCCTCGTCGACGTGCACGTCGGGGGAGGCGATGTGGTCGCGGAAGCCCTTGGCCTGCGAGAGGCGCAGGGTGCCCGGGGCATGCAGGGTCCAGGGACCGCAGGGGTTGTCGGCGTAGGCCAGCCGGATGGAGCGGCCGCGATGGGAGGCGAAATACAGGTAGTAGCGGCCGAGTCGGCCGGGCAGCCACTCCGGCGTGCGGATCACCGAGGGGCCGTTGATGTTCTCCCCGATCCCTGGCCCCAGCTTGGGCGTGACCAGGGGATTGTCGGCACAGCGCACCGCCTGGATGGACGGCAGCGCCTCGGCCCGCACGCCCCCCGCAGCCATTCCCACAGCCAGCCCCAGCCAGGCTGCAGAGGCCAGGGCCCCCCGCAAGATCAGCTGGGGACGCCCCGGCCGGCCGCTAAGCTTGCGCAGCTGGTCACAGCATTCGGGGCGTAGCGCAGCTTGGTAGCGCGGATGCTTTGGGAGCATTAGGTCGCAGGTTCGAATCCTGTCGCCCCGACTGACTTTTAGGAGTTTGCTGAAAAACCCGGCCTACTCTGCGAAAATGGGCTAACTGCCCAGCCCAGATGCGAGGCCACCGGGAGCCCAGCGGCTCCCTGTTCTCCTACGTGTCGATTGAGGAGCGGATCCCG
>VGPU01000035.1 GCA_016882525.1 Cyanobacteria bacterium M_surface_10_m2_119
CCCTGGCGCACGATCTGGCAGGAGGCCGATGGTGGCTCGGGCCAGGACGCGGTCGGCGTGATCGATCAGACCCAGCTGCCCCACCGCTTCACCACCCGCACCCTGCGCAGCTGCGAGGAGGCGGCGGAAGCCATCTCCACCATGGTGGTGCGCGGTGCGCCGTTGATCGGCGTCACCGGTGCCTACGGGCTGATGCTGGCCCTGCAGGCCGACCCCAGCGACGCCGCCCTGGTGACGGCCTTCGAACAGCTCAACGCCACCCGGCCCACGGCGATCAACCTGCGCTGGGCCCTGGAGCGGGTGCGCGATCGGGTGCAGCCCCTGCCGCCGGAGCAGCGGGCTGCAGCCGCCAAGGCGGAGGCGGCCGCCATCGCCGATGAGGACGTGGCCATGTGCGAGGCCATCGGTGACCACGGCCTGGCGATCTTTCAGCAGCTGGCGGCGGCCCGCCCGGCCGAGCGGCAGGGCCAGCCGTTCCAGGTGCTCACCCACTGCAACGCCGGCTGGATCGCCACGGTCGACTGGGGCACGGCCCTGGCGCCGATCTACAAGGCCCACCGCGCCGGCCTCAACATCCACGTGTGGGTGGATGAGACCCGGCCGCGCAACCAGGGTGCTTCGCTCACGGCCTGGGAACTGGGCCGGGAGGGGGTGCCGCACACGGTGATCGTCGACAACGCCGGCGGCCACCTGATGCAGCACGGCCAGGTGGATGCGGTGATCGTGGGCACCGACCGCACCACCCGCTGCGGCGACGTGTGCAACAAGATCGGCACCTACCTCAAGGCCCTGGCCGCCCGCGACAACGGCGTGCCCTTCTACGTGGCCCTGCCCGCCTCCACCATCGACTGGCAGGTGCGTGACGGCGTGGCCGAGATCCCGATCGAGGCCCGCAGTGCCGCTGAGGTGACCCACATCCAGGGGCGCCTGCAGGAGGGGCCGGCCGCGGGTCAGCTGGCCATGGTGCAGCTCACCCCCGATGGCAGTGCGGCCTTCAATCCGGCCTTTGACGTCACCCCGGCACGCCTGGTGACGGCCCTGATCACCGAGCGCGGCGTGGCCGATGCCAGTGAGGCAGGGCTGCGGGGGCTCTACGGCGACGCCGGCTGAAGGGCCTCGGCCTCCCGCAGGGCGCGGATGCGCTCCTCCAGCCAGGGGTGACTGGCCAGCAGGCCCAGCAGGGCTGTAGGGCCGGCGATCTTGAGGCAGTCGAGCGCTGGGCCAGCGCTCGGCTCCAGGAGCCCGGCGGCGCTCCCCAGTCGCTCCAGGGCTCCCACCATCGCCTCGGTGCTGACCAGTCGGGCGGCGCCGGCGTCGGCCCGGTATTCCCGATGGCAGGAGAACCCGGCGGTGATCAGGGATCCGCCCAGACCCAGCAGCAGCTCCAGAGGTTGGAGCAGCACGGGCGAGGGCGGCCGCGGCCGTCCCTGTTCGTCGCGGCCGGAGGGCACCAGCAGCCAGAACACCCGTGCCAGAAAGAGCACGAAGGCGTTCACGACCCCCTGCAGGAGCGCCATCGTGACCATGTCGCCATTGGCCACATGGCTGAGCTCATGGCCCAGCACCGCCTCCAGCTCGTCGGCGGGCATGCCCGCGAGAAGGCCGCTGGAGACAGCCACCAGGGCGCGATCGGGGCCGGGACCCGTGGCAAAGGCATTGAATTCTCGGCCCGGGTAGATGCCCACCTGCGGCATGGGCAGGCCTGCCTTCTCGGCCAATGCGGCCACCGTCGACACCAGCCAGCGGGCTTCAGCTCCTCCGTTGCCGTCCACCAGCGCCACCCCCATGGCCCGCATGGCCGATTCCCGCGACCACTGCAGCGCCAGCCAGGAGCCCCCGGCCCCCCACAGGAAACAGCTCAGCAGCAGGGGGGCGAGCGGCAGGTCGGTGGGCAGCCAGCCCAGGGCGGAGGCCAGCCCCAGCAACAGGCCGATCGTGGCCACCACCACCAGGTTGGTGAGCAGGAAGAGGCTGGTTCGCAGCGCCATGGCCAAGGGTGAAGAGGGTGTTCGCTTGGACAGAACTGCCCCCATCCCTAGCCATCTCCCCCGCTGCCGGCAGCCTGCACGCTGGGGCCGCCCGTAGCGTGAGGGCTGACGCCCTGGCCGGTTCGATGATCCACGACTGGTCGAGGGCCCAGGAGCAGCAAGCCCGGGAGTCGCTGCTGGCCGGGGCGCAGCGGCTCCATGCCTCCGGTCTCAACAGTGGTACGGCCGGCAATCTCTCCCTTCGCCTTCCCGGCGGCCTGTTGATCACGCCCAGTTCCCTGCCCTACGACCAGATGGGGCCTGAGGACCTGGTCGCCATCGACCACGATGGCCGGCTGCTGGCGGGCACCCGCGCCCCCTCCTCGGAGTGGCGCCTGCATGCCGATCTGCTCAGCAGACGACCGGACATCCAGGCGGTGGTGCACTGCCATTCCGCCCATGCCACCGCCCTGGCCTGCCACGGCCGGGGGATCCCCGCCTTTCACTACATGGTGGTGCAGGCCGGCGGCCCTTCGATCCGGTGCGCCGGCTATGCCACCTTCGGCAGTCAGGCGCTCTCCGATCTGGCGGTTGAGGCCCTGGAGGGACGCCTGGCCTGCCTGCTGGCCCACCACGGCCAGGTCGCCATCGGCTCCAGCCTGGAGCAGGCTCTCGCCCTGGCCGGTGAGGTGGAGAATCTGGCGCGGATCTACGGTCTGGCGCTCGCCCTGGGGGAGCCTCCCCTGCTCTCCGATGCGGAGATGGACCAGGTGGCCGCGCAGATGGAGCAGCGCCAATACGGCGCTCTCAGCGCTGGTGCGGGCCAGGCTGCTTCCCTCAGCTCTGGCGCCGCACCAGGATCCCAAAGCCAAGGGCGGCCAGGGTTAGCAGGGCGGCCAGGGCTGTCCAGGTGGGCAACCCCAGGCTGATCAGCGCGATCGGGGCGAAGGCGGTCACCAGACCTCCGCCCAGGAAGGGCTCGAACACCAGTTGCTTGAAGGAGAAGGCCTCCAGGGCTCCGCTGCGGCTGTGGGGATCGGCCATGCGCAGCAGCAGCAGTCCCGTGGCCGTCACCCCGGTGCCCTGGCCGAAATCGGCGATCGCCCGTTCAAACCAGGCGTCGCGGAACAGCCGTGGCGCCAGCCAGAGCACCGCCATCAGGTTCCAGGCCAGGCCTGCCAGGGAGAGCACCAGCAGAGGCAGCCAGGCCTCGCCCAGCAGTTTCAGGTTCAGGGTGGCCATCGCTGCAGTGATCAGCAGATCCATGGCCATCGAGCCGATGCTCTGCTGGAGAGGTGCCTCCGCAAGGCCCGGGTGCCGCTGCCACTGCAGCAGCTGTTGCACCACAAGGCCACCCACCATCGCCAGGGGAAACAGGGGCACCGCGTTCAGCAGCCGGCCGGCGTCAGCGCCGCCGACGACCGTGCCGGCCTCGATCAGGCCGTGTTTGAGCAGGACCCCCAGCCCCACGGCGCCCCCGATCAGGGCCACGTTCAAGGTGAGGGTGTCGATGGTGGCAGAGAGGGGTTTCGACGGGGCGCCGGCCGTTGCCTGGGCCAGAACGTCCGGGCCACCTCGGCGATCGGTTGCCTGGGTGGAGAACAACCAGCGACGTCCCCTGCCGATCACCACCAGCGTGCTGCCGATCAGCACCGCCGCCAGAACCCCCACCGTCGCCATCGCCAGGCCCAGGGCCTCGCCGCTGGCCAGGCCGAGGTCCCGGAAGGTGGGGCCCATGCCGGCGGCAGTCCCGTGACCGCCCTCGAAGCCCACCTCGATCAGGCAGGCCATCAGCGGGTTCACCCCCAGCCAGGGGCCCAGCACCAGCAGCACCGCCAGGCCGCCGACCAGGTACTGGCCGAAGCCCAGCACCATGCCGAAGGCGGTCTGGCTGGCCGCCCGCTGCCAGAGCACCGTGCGGCTGGGCAGGGCCTGTCCAAGAAACAGGGTGGCGAAGACCACGTTGATCAGCACCCCCGGGGTCTGGGCCCAGACGGTGTACACCGCTTCGGGGAAGATCCGCGCCACGCTGAACGGGCCGATCAACATGCCCAGCAGGCCGGCGACCAGCGCTTCCGGCAGGCCAAGGCGACGCAGCCAGCGCAGCCGCTGGCGCAGCCAGGTGGCGAGCAGCAGCAGCAGGCTGAGGGCCACGAAGGCGATCAGCACGTCGAAGACCTTCATCGCTGGGATGGCGCCAGGACCAGGGCGAGTGTGATCCACAGTGCCGTCAGGGCCAGGCAGATTTCACTCCAGATCGGCAGGCCCCAGGCCGCCACCGCCAGGGGGGCCGCGACCGTCACCACCCCCCCGGCCAGCACCGGCTGAAGCAGCAGTTGTTTGATCGAGAACGCGGGCAGGGCCTCACTGCGGTTGTCCGGGTCCGCCATGTTCAGCAGCAGCAGGCCGCTGGCAGCCACACCAGTCGCCTGGCCGAATTCGATCACCGCCCGTTCAAACCAGTCGACGGGCAGGATGCGGCGGGCCAACACCAGCACCACCAGCAGATTCCAGGCCAGACCGGCCGTGGCCAGCACCGTGAGTGGCAGCCAGTTGGGGGCGAGGAGGGGCAGGTCGAGTCCGGCCATTGCCGCGGTGATCAGCAGGTCGGTGGCCAGTCCTCCCAGCTGGCCCTGCAGGGCCGGGCTGGCCAGCGCCGCCTGACCGCTCCGCTCCAGGGCCAGCCGCACCAGCAGGGATCCCGCCAGGGCCAGGGGGTAGACGGGCAGGGCATCGATCACCGTGCGCCAAGGACCCTGCAGCGGGGTGGCGCTCCAGTTGAGGGCCGCCTGCATCAGCACCCCCAGCCCCACGGCCAGACCGGCCAGCCCCAGGTTCAGCAGCCAGGCCTGCCAGCGGGGTGCCGGGGGCCTGGGGTCAGGCGTCGGCAGCGGACAGCTGGGGGTGTGGAGGTCAGGCCGGGGGGAGGCGTCCTCCGAAGGCGTCGCGGCAGCAGAGCCTGGCAGGGGCAGCTGCGGGGCGCTCGCCGGCTCCTGGGCGAGCAGCCAGCCCCAGCGCTGGGCCAGCACCACCAGCAGCCCGCCCAGCACCGTGGAGCTCAGCAGCCCCACGGTGGCCATTGCCAGTCCCAGGTCGGTGCCTTCCTGGAAGCCCAGGCCGGCGTAGATCGGGCCCATCACAGCAGCACTGCCGTGGCCGCCTTCGAAGCCCACCTCGATCAGGCAGGCCATCAGCGGGTTCACCTCCAGCCAGGGGCCCAGCACCAGCAGCACCGCCAGGCCTCCCACCAGATACTGGCCGAACCCGAGGGTCAACCCGAGCAGGGTCTGGGCCGTGGCCGGGCGCCAGAGGCGCCGCAGCGGTGGCAGGGGCCGGCCGAGCATCAGCGTGCCGAAGACCAGGGTGAGCAGCACCACCGGCAAGCGGGCCCAGAGGGCCTCGATCGCGTCGGGCAGCAGGGGCCAGGGCCCGTGGGGACCCACCAGAATCCCGAGCAGGCCGGCCAGCACCGCCGCCGGCAGACCGATGCTCTGGAGCCCCAGGGCCGGACCGACGGCCCGGCCAACCGCCAGCAGCAGCCCCAGCAGCAGGAAGGCCGCGCCGACCACAGCCAGGCTGGAGAGGGTGTTCACAGCTGAAAGTGCCTGCGGAAGAAGGCTTCCGTGGCCTCGAGCACCTGCTGCTGCACGGTGCCGCTGCGGAACCCATGGCCTTCCCCGGCAAAGCGGTGCACCTCCACCGGCACGCCGTTGGCCTCCAGGGCGGCGGCCATCCGATCGGTCTGCTCCGGCGGCACGACCTGGTCGTCCAGCCCCTGGAAGAAGATCACCGGGCAGCGGATCCGCGCCGCGTGGGCCAGGGGTGAGCGGGCTGCGTAGGTGGCGGTGGCCTCGGGCCAGGGGCCGATCAGCCCATCCAGATAGCGGGCTTCGAAGCGGTGGTCGTGGCCGGCCAGGGCCGCCGGGTCGCTCACGGCATAGCGGCAGGCGGCCGCTCGGAAGACGTCGGTGAAGCAGAGGGCCGCCAGGGCCGTGAATCCGCCGGCGCTGCCACCCTCGATGGCGATGCGCGCCGGACTGGCCAGGCCTGCGGCCACCAGAGCCCATGCGGCGGCGGCGCAGTCCTCCACATCCGCCACCCCCCACAGGCCATCGAGCCGTTCCCGGTAGGCCCGTCCGAAGCCGGTGGAGCCGCCGTAGTTCACGTCCACAACCCCCCAGCCGCGGGAGGTCCAGAACTGGATCCCCAGGCTCAGTCCCCGCCGGGCCATGCCGGTGGGTCCGCTGTGGCCTTTCACCAAGAGCGGGCTCCCGGGGCTGGCGCCCCCCTGGGGGGGGTAGTACCAGGCATGGGTGCGGGCGCCCCCGTGGCCGGCGAACCAGAGGGCTTCCGGCTCGCTGATCGCCTGGGGGGGCAGGGGGGAGGTGGCCACGGGTTCGTGGCGCCACGCGCCGCTGGCCAGCTCGAGCTGCAGCAGGCCCTGGCCCGTGGTGGGGGAGCTGGCGACGCAGGCCAGCCGGCCGTTCGCCGCGCTCACATCCGCCAGGTCATCGAAGGGCAGCGCCAGGGGCTGCCAGCGGTCGGCCCCTGGCGCTGCCTCGGATGCCAGGGACACCTCTCCCAGGCTCCAGACCCCGTCCCGGCAGGCCGCCGCCAGCAGCCGGTGGCCGTCCCAGGCCGTGGTGCGCATGCCGTAGACCCACTGGGGCATGGCGAATTCGGCCTCCATCGGCAGCAGCGTCTGCCAGCGCTGGGTGCCACTGCCCAGCCGCTTGAGGTTCCACCAGCCGCTGCTGTCCTCGGCCACCACCAGCTCCTGATTGCCGACCCACAGCGGCTGGAACACGCTGATCGCCTGGTCAGCACCGCCGCCGGAGCCGGCCACCGGTCGGGGCCCCTCGAGCTGGCCCTCGCCCGGGGCGCCCTGGCTGGCGATGGACGCCAGCCACAGCTGGCTGCGCTCCCAGGGCATGTGTGGTTGCTGCCATTCCACCCAGGCCAGTCGTGTCCCGTCCGGGCTCAACACGGCATAGCCGCAGAAGTCGGCGGGTTCATGCAGGATCTCCGGCTCGCCGCCCTCCAAGGGCACGGCCACCAGCAGGTCGCGGCCCTCCGCCTCCATCACGCCGATCCATCGCCCGTGGCGCCCATCGATCAGGCCATCGGCAAAGTCGCGCGCGGCCGGGGTGGTGAGGCGTCGGGGTGGGGATGGGGGTTCGCTGAGATCGAGGCGCCAGAGGCAGCGATCCTTGGCGTCGATGAACACCACCAGCCCAGGCCCGCAGCAGTAGCTGCCGCCGCCGTAGACGTGCACCCGGCTGCGCAGGTTCCACGGGGCCGGGGTGAGTTCCCGGGGTGCCGCCGCGGGCTGGTCGGCAGGTCGCTGCAACAGGGTTGTGCGTCCTTGCTCGGCCGGTCGTTGCTCCAGCCAGTAGAGCTGGCCATCCGCCAGGGTCACCTCCTTGAGGCTGGGGGCGCTGCCCACCACCCGGGACGCAGCCAGGGGCAGTCCCGGCGGTTGGCTGGAGGGGTCCCCAACGCGACCTGAATCCGCGCTGCCTGTCAACCCGCCGCTCACGGGGCCGCCTTAAACTTTGCTCAACGTAGGGAGGAATGCTCCGTGCCCCGCAGCTTCGCCCAGATGGCCCGTTCGGCGGAGCAGTCCAGCCGCAGCATTCAGGTCTCCAAGGAGCCTCCCCAGGAGTCTCCGCTCACCATCCACACCCTCGGCGATGGGGTGTTGCGCACGCCCGCCAAGCGCATCAGCAAGGTGGATGAGTCGGTGCGGGATCTGGCCCGCGACATGCTCCGCAGCATGTATGCCGCCAAGGGCATCGGTCTGGCCGCTCCCCAGGTCGGAGTTCACAAGCAACTGCTGGTGATTGATCTCGATCCCGAAAACGCCGCCGCGCCGCCGATGGTGCTGATCAATCCCGAAATCCGCTCCTTCGGTCCTGGCCTCGACACCTATGAAGAGGGTTGTCTGAGCATTCCCGGGGTCTACCTCGATGTGGTTCGTCCCACCACGGTGGACGTGGCCTACCGCGACGAGATGGGCCGGCCCCAGCGGATGAAGGCGGATGGCCTGCTCGCTCGCTGCATCCAGCACGAGATGGACCATCTCAACGGCGTGCTGTTCGTTGACCGTGTCACCGACGAGCTCAGCCTCAATGCCGAACTCCAGGATCACGGCTTCCGCCGTGCTGACGTCCAGTCGATTCGCTGAGCCCAAGTCCATGCCGATGAAACCCCTGGCCGGCCTCTTCCTGGCCCTGGCCTGCCTGCTTGGCATCGCCGCCACCGGTTCAGTGTTCGAGCTGGCCTACGGCGAGCCGGACCTGGGCGTGGCGACAACCCGCTGGATCCTCGGTCTCTGTTTGCCTGGCACGGTGGCGAGCCTGGTGGTGGCCATCCGCATCAACAAACCGGCCTGAAGGCTGGCGGGGGCACCGTCCTTCCGGCATGCCCCGCCAGCTGGGTGCTCTGAACGCTCTGGCGAGTGGCCTGCACCACCTGGCCACCCCCTGGCACCCTGCATACCATGGCTACCTGCAAGGTCCCTGCCGCCATGCCTGTTCTCCCCCTGCCCCGTGCAGCCGTTGCGGCCATCGGCTCGGCACTCGTCTCCTTCGGAGCCCTGGCGGGTCCCGCCGCGGCCAGTGCCCTCTTCCAGACCGCCGAGCTCAACCAGGCGAACTTTGTTCTGGTGGCGGCACCGATCGGTGACGGCACCCGGGCCCAGCTCAACATCTACGAGCAGTTGAACAACCGCCGCCCCTGTTACGCCGTGCTCGGGGGCCGGGGGCCAGCCGGCCCAGGTGGATCCCCTGCTCTCCACATTCGATTTCACGGGGATCTGTGGCCGTTTTCTCGATGCCAATGGCTACTCGTTGCGGATCGGCTCGACCGACCTGGCGACGATGTATCGCCTGAGCGTGGTGCGACGTGCCGAGGACAATCTCCTGGTGGCGGTGCCGACCCGTGCCGATTCCGGCCCCGAGATGGTGGTGGCCCGCACCCAGGGCTCAGGCAGTGGCTTCCTCCAGCTGGTCTTCGAACCGGGTTGGGAGCTGAAGCGGCGGGCCTACAACGGCCGCAACCTTGGCCACGTGTACCTCTACCGCGCCGCCTGGCCCGACGGAGTGGCGACCGCGGCCCCGTCGCCGGCGGTCCCGGCCGCTCCCGTCACCGGCTCGGCAGCCGTTGAGATTCCCATCCTCCCCAGCAGCGGCTCCTGATCGGGGCCGGCGGGGGCGGTTGCTATGGTGGCGGACTCTGTGAGTTCACCCCCGCTACATGACCCAGGTCACCGTTGGCGAAAACGAAGGCATCGAGTCGGCCCTGCGCCGGTTCAAGCGCCAGGTGTCCAAGGCGGGCATCTTCGCGGACCTCAAGCGGCTGCGCCATCACGAGACGCCCACTGAGAAGTACAAGCGCAAGGCCCAGCAGCGCCGCCGCCGCCGCTGATCCGGTCTCTGGACTCTTTTCTGGTTCTCTCTGCCAGCGACTTTCACAACCGGTCTTTCTACCCGTTGTCGCCCCCTCGATCCGTCTCCAACCTGGGAGCAGATCGACGGGGTTTTTTGATGGCCATGGATACGCGTACCCCCTTGGCCCCTGTGGGGATGGAGCCCGTCAAGGGCGGCTGGTCTGCATTCCTGCGCTGGCTTGGCGAAGGTCTGCTCCACGCCATGGGTCAGCCTGCCGAACTCCAGCCCGCCGCTCCCCCTCTTGTGGGTGTGCAGCCCTACCACGATCGGCCCGCTCGTCGGAGCCGTCGCCGCTGATCACGCCCCCTCCAGCTGCGCTTCGAAACTGCGGAACAGCAGGGCCTCGCCCACGGCTTCAGGGCTGATGCGCGCTTCCCCGGCCAGGTCGCTGATCGTGCGCGCCACCCGCAGCAGGCGTTCGCCGCCGCGGGCGCTGAGCCGCCGGTGCTGGAGTGCCTGCTCCCAGAGGGCGAGGGCTTCAGGCTGCGGATCGGCCAGGCGTCGCAGCTCCGCCAGCGGAAGGCGGGCGTTGCTGATCCCGCTGGGATTGCGATGGCGCATGCGCCGGTGGGCGGCGGCCACCCGCGCCGCCACGGCCTGGCTTCCCTCGCAGGCCAGCGGCTGGGCGGGCCGATAGGGAGCCGCCAGGTCGCTGGCCTGGGGGCGCCGCATCACCACGTGCAGATCGATCCGATCGAGCAGGGGGCCGGAGAGGCGGCTCCAGTAGCGCCGCCGCTCGGCTTCGCTGCAGCGGCACTCGTGCTCGAGGTCGCCGTACCAGCCGCAGCGGCAGGGATTCGCCGCAGCCACCAGGGTGATCCGGCAGGGGAACAGGCAGCTCTGGCGTGCCCGTTGCAGGCGAATCTCCCCCTCTTCCAGGGGCTGGCGCAGCAGATCGAGCACGCCCGCTCGAAATTCCGGCAGCTCATCGAGGAAGAGCACGCCGTGATGGGCGAGGGCAAGTTCCCCGGGGAAGGGCACGCTGCCACCGCCGATCAGTGCGGCACCGCTGCAGCTGTGGTGGGGGGCGCGGAAGGGGCGCTGGCGCAGCAGGCCGGCCCCCTCGGCCAGTTGGCGGGCCACCGAGTGGATGCGGGTCACATCCAGGGCTTCTGACCGACTCAACGGTGGCAGCAGGCTGGCCAGGCGCTGGGCCAGCATCGTCTTGCCGCTGCCGGCAGGGCCGAGCAGGAGCAGGTGGTGGCCGCCTGCGGCGGCGATCTCCAGAGCCCGCCGCCCCTGGAGCTGCCCTTGCACGTCGGCCAGGTCCGGTGCGGGCTTGGGCTGGCCCCCTGGGGGGTCGGGACTCGCCGGAGCTGGGGGCACCGCTTCAGGTGCCTGCGCTGCGCCGGCCTGGAGAAGCTGGCCCACGGCCTGGATCAGGCCGGCGGCCGGCCACACCGCCAGGCCCTCCACCAGCGCCGCCTCCGCCGCATTGGCGGCGGGCACCAGCAGGGCCCGGGCACCGCTGGCCTGGGCCTGCAGGGCGATCGACAGCACGCCGCGGATCGCCCGCAGACTGCCGTCCAGTCCCAGCTCGCCGGCACTCCAGACGCCTTCGCAGGCCTCGGGCGGCACCTGGCCGCTCGCCACCAGCAGCCCCAGGGCCACCGGCAGGTCGAAGCCCGGCCCCGCCTTGGGCAGATCGGCCGGGGCCAGGTTCACCACCACCCGCCCCTGGGGCACCCGAAAGCCCGCGTGGCGCAGTGCCGCGCGCACCCGCTCCCGGGCCTCCTGCACGGCCGTGTCGGCCAGCCCCACCATCGTGAGCGCCGGCAGTCCGGGGCCCAGATCCACCTCCACGGTCACCACCCGGGCCTCCAGACCCTGCAGCGCCGCCGTGGTGCACCGTGCCAACATCGCCGCAGGGAGTTCACTGCTTCACCAGTGCCACCCTTGTCCCATTCCTGTGTGCGGCTCCGGCGCCATGGCCCCGTCTGACGACACGATCTTCGGCCGCATCCTGCGGGGCGAGATCCCCTGCGACCAGGTCTATGCCGACGACCTCTGCCTGGCCTTCCGGGACGTGGCTCCCCAGGCGCCCGTGCACGTGCTGGTGATTCCGCGGGAGCCGATCGCCCGGCTGGATGAGGCCACAGAGGAGCAGGCTGCCCTGCTCGGCCATCTGCTGCTCGTGGCGGCCCGCGTGGCCCGCCAGGAGGGGCTGGAGGGCTTCCGCACGGTGATCAACAGCGGAGCTGAAGCCGGCCAGACCGTGTTCCACCTGCACGTCCACGTGATCGGCGGCCGTCCCCTGGCCTGGCCGCCGGGTTGAGCCGGCAGCGGTGAGAATGGCGGCCTTCCGAGCCGTTCCATGAACCCGCTCAAGGCCCTCCGCAGCCAGCTCGGCAAGCTGCAGCGCCTCGCCCAGCCCTACTTCCTGCCGGTGGAGGACACCAGGCCCTGGCAGTTCCTGCTGCTGGTGGTGGCCCTGGTGGCAGTGGTGGTCGGCGTCACCCTGCTGCTGCTTACGGGGGTGGTGGGCCTGTCAGGCGCCGTGATTCCCGAGTTGCGCAGCCGCTTCCTCCCCGGCGTACCTGAGCGGGTTGCGGCCCTCTGGGGCGGTCCGGGTGGGCCCGTGGTCACCGTGCTGATGGTGGCCGGCTTCAGCTGTTTCGGGGTGCTGCGCGGCAAGTTGCGCCAGGGGCGCTGGCTGCCCTGGCTGCTGCTGGGCGTGATCCTGCTGCTGATCCTGGTGATCAATGGCATCAACGTGGGCATCAGCTTCATTGCCCGGAATGTGGACAACGCCCTGGTGGCGTATGACCAGGATGGATTCTGGAAGATCGTCGGGATCTATGCGTTCTGCCTGGTGCTGGCGCTGCCGATTCGCGCCCTGCAGAGCTATCTGATTCCCAGGCTGGGTCTGCTCTGGCGTGAATGGCTGAGTGGACGGCTGTTGAGCCGTTATCTCAGCAATCGGGCTTACTACGTGCTCAATCCCAACGATGAGAGCGCCGAGGAGATCGATAACCCGGACCAGCGAATCTCCCAGGACACCGCCAGCTTCACCAGCACAAGCCTGAGCGTGACGGTGGAGATCCTGTCGGCGCTGCTCACGTTCTTCAGCTTCATCATCGTGCTCTGGAGCATCAGCTCAGAGCTGGCACTCTGGTTGCTGATCTATTCGGTTGGTGGTACGGCCGTGATCGTGTTCGCCAGTCGCAAGCTGGTGGCACTGAACTACCAACAACTCAAGCTCGAGGCCGACTTCCGCTACGGCCTGGTGCACATCCGTGACAACGCCGAGGCGATCGCCTTCTACCGGGGCGAGCAGCAGGAGTCGCGGGAAGCCGAGCGCCGTCTCGATGGGGCCATCACCAACTACAACCGCCTGATCATCTGGGAGGCGCTGATCAGTGTGATTCAGCGCTCCTACGACTACTTCTCCCGCTTTCTGCCCTGGCTGGTGATTGCCCCCATCTATTTCGCCAAGCAGGTCGATTTCGGGGTGTTCGGCCAGGCCAGCATCGCCTTCTCGCAGGTGCTGTTTTCGGTGAGCTACATCGTCAACAACATCGACCGCCTGGCCGCCTTCTCTGCGGCGATCAGCCGTCTTGAGGGCTTCCAGGGCAAGGTGGACGCGATCGGGGGTGAGATGGCCGCCCTGGCGGCCCGTGAGGCCGGCCAGTCGCCGGACGCTGCGGACAGCATCCTGGTGCGGCACGTGGATCTTCAGCCGCCCCGCACCGACCGCGTGCTGGTACGCGATCTGAGCCTCAGCGTCGATCGCCGCCAGCGCCTGCTGGTGGTGGGCCCCTCCGGCTGTGGCAAGACCTCCTTCCTGCGGATGGTGAGTGGGCTCTGGCCCCCGGCTGCCGGCTCGGTGCAGCGGCCGCCGGAAGGGGACCTGCTCTTCATCCCGCAGAAGCCCTACATGCTCTTGGGCAGCCTCCGGGAGCAGCTCGCCTACCCGCTGGATCCCGAGCGCTTCAGTGATGAGCAGTTGCGCCACGTGCTGGATCAGGTGCGCCTGCCCGATCTGGTGAAGCGCTACCCCGATCTCGATATCAAGCAGGACTGGCCCCGCCTGCTCTCCCTCGGTGAGCAGCAGCGCCTTGCGTTTGCCCGCCTGTTGCTCAATGCCCCCCGGTTCGTGGTGCTCGATGAGGCCACCAGTGCCCTTGATGTGGCCACGGAGCGTCACCTCTACAGCCTGCTGGCCGAGCGGGACATGGCCTTCGTGAGCGTGGGCCATCGCCCCACCCTCACGGCCTTCCACGACAGCGTGCTCGAGCTCGACGGCACGGGTGGCTGGCGCTTGCTGCCGGCGGCCGGCTATGACTTTGGCCAACACGCCTGATCCCATGGCTGCCGCTGACGCTCCCGCCCCTGCTGCTGCTCCGGCCACCAGCGCCACCACCAATGACGTGCCGGCCTTTGGCTGGAGTGCCTACGCGGAGCGGGTGAATGGCCGTTTCGCGATGGTGGGATTCGCGGCGGTGCTGCTGGTGGAGGCCTTGAGCGGCCAGACCTTCCTGCACTGGGCCGGCCTCACTCCCTGAGCAGCCCCGCCCTGGCACGCCCGATCAGGGCAGGCTGACCAGATCAACCTGCCAGAGACCGTTGCGGCTCACCTCCACGGCGAGCTGGCGGCCGGCCGCACGCATCTGCAGCCGCCGGGGTACCCCCGGGGGCTGGAGGGCCAACGGCTGCAGCAGGCCGAGGGAGCGGCGATAGAGCACGAGTTCCGTGCGCCCCTCCAGTTGGCGCACGACGGCCAGTCGCTCGCCGCTGCCATCCACCGCCACGCTCAGGGGCTGGGCATCGGGCCGGTTCAGGCCCGGGGTCGGCTGGGGACGGCCCTGGTCCACATCCACCAGCAGCACCTGCTCGCGGCCCCCGCGACGGCTGATCAGCGCCAGCCAGCGGCCGCTCAGGGCCGGCTCCCGGCTGCCGCCCAGCTGCTGCAGCTGGGTATTCAGGCCCACGAGTGGCCTCGGTGGGGTGAGGCCGCATCCTCCAAGGCCGCCCGCCAGGCCCAGGCCGAGCAGTCCGCCCAGGCCGGCGAGCATCCAGGGCCATCGCCGACGCTCCTCTGGGTCACTCATCGGACGCTCGCTCCCCCATCGCCAACCCGCAGGCCACCGGCGAGATCGGGCTCCAGCAACGCCTCCAATGCGAACAGCTGCACCTGCCACTGGCCATCACGGCGCACCTGCACCGCCAGACGCCGGGCATCCGGGGAAAGGCTGAGCCGCTCCGGTTGCAGGCCCGCCGGCAGGGGCAGCTGCAGCAGGTGTCCACTCAAGCGGTCCTCCACCACCACGCGACGTTGGTCTCCCTGCAGCACGAGGGCTGCCAGGTAGCGGCCACTCCAACTCAGCGAGGGGGATTGCACGTTCCGCTGACCGCGGAGATGGCGCAGGGGCCGTTGCTGGCCACTGGCCTGGTCCTGAAGCAGCACCTGGCTGCGGCCGTCGGTGTCGATCAGGGAGGCGAGCAGCCGGCCATCACCGCTCAGGGCTGGGTCGGTGCGGTTCGTGGTCGACCACGGCGCGCCCATGGGCCCTGCTGGCCTGGTGTTGAAGGGGAGAACGCATCCCGCCACCAGCAGGGCCAGGCTGAGAACCGCCAGACCAGAAGCCAGTTTGGTGCTGCAGCCGGCCTCAGTCGTCGAAGCGGGAGGAGTTGTCACGGGGGGCCGGGGAGGATTCGCTGGGACCCCGTTCTCCAGCGCCGGTGCGCTCGCCGCTGGGGGGGATCGGACTGAAGTCCGCATCCCGCACCCCATTGTTCGGCCCGCTGCCGCGGCTGCTGCGGATCGGGGCCCCCTGGGGAACCCCCGGACGCTCTGATGGCGCCCCGTTGCCACTGCCAGTCAGGGGCCGGCGGCTGGAGCGCGGCATGGTTTCTGCAGCCGGCACAGGCCGGCTGCCCCGCCGCGGTTCCGGTTGGCTGTCCCGTTCCCGGCGCCGTGCCCCGAATTCGGAGGAGGAAGGCTGGGATCCAGCGCTGTAGCGCCGAGCCGAACCGGGGGCTGCTGCAGGGCTGGAGGGCTCGCTGTCCCAGTCATCGGAGGGGGCCCTGCGGCTCGCTGCCCGTTCGGGGATGGCGGCACGGCTGGCGCGGCGCGGCCGATAGAAGTCGTCGGCTTCGGCCTCCTCATCTCGGGCGGGAATCCGGCGACGCACGGGCCGGGGTTCGTCGAAGCGCTCAACGTCGCCGTCCTCCCAGCTGCGCCCTCCCATGCGCGGCCGGTAGGGAGCGCTCGGAGGGGGGAGGGGCTCGTCGTCATCGAAGTAGGACGACCGCCGTGCCTGTTCGGTGGTCACGCCCCGCAGGCGAACGCTTTCGTAGGCGAAAAACACCGTGGTGCCGGCCAGCAGGAACTGGCCGAACTGAAGAATCGGGTCGAGACGCCAGCCCTGAAAAAACAGAATGCCGCCGCAGAGCAGGCCCACGGCGGCAAAGAATACGTCGTAGTCGCGCGCCAGGGCCGGCTTGAAGCTGCGCATGAAATACAGCATTGCCCCGCCCACGGCCAGCACGATTCCAACGATGCTGGCCCAGTTCAGGCTGGCATTGACCACGGCCCCTCACCCTCGGTGCATGGGGCCACTCTAGAGGCGGTGCCGAGGCAGGCCTCAGAGGCGGCGATCCAGCTGGTCGTTCTGGCTGATCAGAACCAGCGCAATGGTGATCGGCACCACCACGATCACGGCGCCCCACACGAGGCTGCTGAGGAAGTTGGCGAGGGAAGGGGTCATGGCGCGGCCGATCGGGGGCGTCAGGGCGTTAGGGGATCTTAGGCAGCGGCGCCTGCTTCCTACGCTGGGCCTGCTGCTGCTTAGAGCTTTGTGACGGCCCTGCCCGCCTCGCCCCTGGCCTGGATCCACCTGCTGCTGGGCCTCGCGCTGGCGCTCTGGACCCTGCTCTTCCTCTTCCGCATCGTGCTCACCTGGTATCCCCAGGTCGACCTCAGCCAGGGGGCCATGCGCTGGATCGGCGTGCCCACCGAGCCCCTGCTGGCGCCGACCCGTCGCCTGATTCAGCCGATCGGCGGGGTGGATGTGACACCTGTGGTGTGGGTGGGCCTAATCAGCCTCGTGCGGGAACTGCTGGTGGGTCAGCAAGGCCTGGTGACCCAGCTGATGCTGCGCCCCACCCTGGTGGGCTAGCGGCTCGCCACCTCAGCCCTTGGGCAGCATCTCCTGTTCCACGAACTTGGTGTGCACATCACCGGCCTGGAATTCCGGCCGGTCCAGCAGTTGCAGGTGAAAGTCGATCGTGGTGGGGATGCCGGTGACGGCGCACTCCGAGAGCGCCCGGCGCAGGCGGCGCAGAGCGTGTTCGCGATCGGTGCCCCACACGATCAGCTTGCCGATCAGGGAGTCGTAGAAGGGAGGGATCTCGTAGCCCGTGTACACGTGGCTGTCGAAGCGCACGCCGGGGCCACCGGGCGGTAGCCAGCCGGTGATCTTTCCGGGGGCAGGGCGGAAGTTCTGCCGCGGATCTTCCGCGTTGATGCGCACCTCAATGGCGTGGCCCCTGAGCTGGATCTGGTCCTGGCTCACGGAGATGGGCTCGCCGCCGGCGATCCGCAGCTGCTCGGCGATCAGGTCGACTCCCGTCACCATCTCCGTGACCGGGTGCTCCACCTGGATGCGGGTGTTCATCTCCATGAAATAGAAGTTTCCCCCTCGGTCCACCAGGAACTCCACGGTGCCGGCGCCCTCGTAGCCGATCGTGCGGGCCGCGGCCACGGCCGCTTCGCCCATCTGGCGCCGCAGGTCGGCGTCGATGGCCACGCTCGGTGCTTCCTCCAGCAGCTTCTGGTGCCGCCGCTGGATGGAGCAGTCGCGCTCGCCCAGGTGGATCACGTTGCCATGGCGGTCGGCCAGCACCTGCACCTCCACGTGGCGCGGCCGGTCGATGAATTTCTCCATGTAGAGACCCGGATTGCCGAAGGCGGCTTCCGCTTCCCCCTGGGCGGCCTTGAACAGGTTCTCCAGCTGGTCGGGTCCCGGCACCAGGCGCATGCCGCGGCCGCCGCCGCCGGCGGTGGCCTTGATCATCACCGGGTAGCCCATCTCGGCGGCCAGGACCGCCGCCTGCTGGGGTGTGTCCAGCAGCCCCTCACTGCCAAGGATGGTGGGCACGCCCACCTTCTGCATGGTGGCCTTGGCGGTGGATTTGTCGCCCATCGAGCGGATCGCCTCGGGACTGGGGCCCACGAAGGTGATGCCGTGATCCGCGCAGATTTCGGCGAAACGGTCGTTTTCCGCCAGAAACCCGTAGCCGGGGTGGATGGCGTCGGCGCCGCGGGAGGTGGCGGCCGCCAGGATGTTGGGAATGTTGAGGTAGCTCTTGGAGCTCGGGGCCTCTCCGACGCAGACGGCCTCATCGGCCAGCTGCACGTGCAGGGCGTTCTTGTCGACCGTGCTGTAGACCGCCACGGTGGGGATGCCCAGTTCGCGGCAGCTGCGCAGGATGCGGAGGGCGATTTCGCCGCGGTTGGCGATCAGCAACTTGCCGATGGACATCCGCGGCGTCTCTGTTGTCGGGCCGCAGCGGACTGTATCAGCGCTCACCCAGCTGTTCCCGCAGGGGTGGCGACCGGGCGCTGGAGTATCTTGCGGGGGCGGGCGCGCCACCGGCGGCTCGTACCGGCCAGCAGAGTTTGCTTTGTGGGCCAGCCACGCGGATGTGGTGGAATTGGTAGACACGCACGTTTGAGGGGCGTGTGGCTTCGGCCTTGCGAGTTCAAGTCTCGCCATCCGCATTCATGAACGTCCTGGCTTGACTGGTCTCACCCAGTTCTCTGTCCAGGACGTTTTTGTCTTGTTCCTGTCCGATGGCGTGAACGGCGCTGCCTCCGCTCCCTGATTCCGCTCTCCTCAAGCCGTGGATCAGGCTCCTGCGACCCAGCCGGTTTTCCCTTCCCCCCCTGATCGCCTCTCCAGCGACCAGGCCCTGAGCGGGGAGCCGCTGGCCATCGTGCTGGTCAGCAATGGTCCCGGGGAGCTGAGCACCTGGGTGCGTCCTCTGGCCCTGCGTCTGCATCGCCTGCTGGCCCTGCGCCCGCGCTCTGCGGCCAGTGAGGCCGCCCTGCAGCTGGTGCTCGTGCCCTGCCCCAATGGCACCGGCCGGGAGCACAGGGCGGCGGCGGGCTGGGACCTGTTTGAGCGGATCGTGCCGGCACGCCGCTTCTGGGATCTCCTGCTGCGGCCTGCCCGCTACGGCCCCTGGCCCCGGCGGGGCGTTGTGGTGTTTCTCGGTGGTGATCAGTTCTGGACGGTGCTCCTCTCGGCACGCCTGGGCTACCGCCACCTCACCTACGCCGAGTGGGTGGCCCGCTGGCCCCGCTGGAACGATCGGATCGCCGCCATGGGGCCGCGCGCAGCCGGCCTGCTGGCACCGCGCTGGCGGCAGCGCTGCACCGTGGTCGGTGACCTGATGGCCGACCTCTCGGAGCTGGCGCGCCAGGAGGTGCCGCTGCCGCCGGGTCCCTGGCTGGCTCTGCTGCCGGGCTCCAAGCGCGCGAAACTGCGCGTCGGGGTGCCGTTCCTGCTGGAGACCGCGGATCGCCTGGCTCTCATCAACCCCCAGCTCCGCTTTCTGCTGCCCCTGGCGCCCACCGTCACGGTGGATGACCTGCTGGCCTATGCGGGCCCGGCCAATCCGATTGCCCCTTCCTATGGCGCCGGGGTGCCGGCGGTGTGCGCCAGCACCACGCTCCAGCCCGATGGCCTGGCTCTGCAGACCCCTGCGGGCGCCTGGATCGAACTGGTGCGTGAGAACCCCGCCCATGGGGCCCTGAGTCAATGTTCCCTGGCGCTCACCACGGTGGGCGCCAACACGGCGGAGCTGGCGGCTCTGGCGGTGCCGATGCTCGTGCTCCTGCCCACCCAGCACCTGCATGTGATGCAGGCCTGGGATGGCCTGGCCGGTCTGGTGGGTCGCCTGCCCCTGTTGCGCGGCCTCTTCGGCCTGGCGCTCACGGCCTGGCGGCTGCGTCATCGGGGCTGGTTGGCCTCCCCCAACATCGCGGCCGGCCGCCTGGTGGTGCCCGAGCGGGTGGGCGCGATCACCCCCACCCAGATCGCCACTGAGGTGGAGCAGTGGCTGGCCGCACCGCAGCGGTTGACGGCCATGGCCAGCGAGCTTCGGGCCCTGCGCGGTGCTCCGGGCGCCGTGGCCGCCCTGGCGGAGCTGGTCTGTCAGCTCCTGCCGGCGCCGCCGCCTCCCTAGCCTTGGTGGCCAGTGCACTGCGGTCATGACAGATCCCCAGCCCCAAGCCTCCGCCTGTGGTGTGGAGAGCGGCCTGCCACGCGACGCGCGGGAAGAGGTGTGGCGCCAGACCCTGACCCCCGAGCAGTTCCGCATCGCCCGGCAGGGCGGCACCGAACGGGCGTTCACTGGCCTCTACTGGAACCACAAGGGCACCGGGACCTATCACTGCATCTGCTGCGATGCACCGCTCTTCAGCAGCGCCGCCAAATTCGATTCCGGCACCGGCTGGCCGAGCTTCTGGGATGGGGTCGACCCCGCGGCCATCAGCACCCACGTCGACAGGAGCCATGGCATGGTGCGCACCGAGATTCGCTGTTCCAACTGCGACGCCCACCTCGGCCATGTCTTCGGTGACGGCCCCGCGCCGACCGGGCAGCGCTATTGCGTCAATTCGGCCTCTCTGGCCTTCAAGGAGCGCTGAGGCCCCGTCACCACCGACCCCTACCAGCGCTAGCGCTACCAGGGGTCGGCCAGGTCTTCCGCATCCACGTCCAGCGGCTCCCGGGGGGGCAGGGGTTGGGAGGCCCGCCGTCGCCGCAGGTCGATTCCTGGTGCGGGGGGCGCCGGATCCAGGTTGGTCTCCGGGTCACTGAAGCGTGCTCGAGAGGGTTCGGGGTCGTAGCGCCTGGCCTCGGAGCCCGGATTCCCGTAGCGGGGCTCGCCGTAGCCGGATCCATCGAAGCGGGGATCGCGCCAGCGATCCCCGCCATCGAACTCCTCCTCATCGAGGTAGCGCCGCCGCCGCAGGGGTTCGCGGGACGGCCGCTCCTCCACTTCCACGTAGTCGTAGCGCTCTTCCGGCTCGAAGCTGCGGCTGGTGGCGGGCTGGATGCGGCGCTGTTCCTGGGCTGCCGGCAGCCCGGCGGCCAGTTGGTTCTCCACGGGCACCATCGTGTTGCGGTAGCGCTCGCGCTCCTCCTGCTCCCAGCTGGGACCGCCGATGCCCAGCTTTTCCAGCAGGCCGGAACCGAGTTGCTTGAGCTTCTCCTCGGCCCCCTCGTACACGATGATCCGATCGCTGCCACTGCTCACGATCTCCTCGACCGGGAGTTCCCAGGTGCTCAGCACCCCCTCCCCCAGCAGGGGCACCCCCAGCGCCCCCAGCACCAGGGTGGTGAGCTCGCCGGTTTCGATGTCGAAACTGAAGCCCAGCACCTTGCCCAGCTGCTCACCCGCCTCGGTGACCACCTGGCAGTTGATCACCTTGCTGTAGCGCTCAGGGTTGAACCCCTCCGCCAGGGAGTCGGCCGAATCCACCAGGATCACGTCGCCCACCTGGCGGATCCGGTCGAGGGGCATCCAGCGGGGCAGGCCCGGCAGGAAACGGGTGAGGGGATTGTCCCTCAGGCCGAGGGCGACGACCTCGCGCCGGTCGATGTCGACCATCACTTCGCCCACCACCCCGAGCCGGCGGCCGGTGTCGCGCGTGATCACCTGGGTGCCCATCAGCTCGGAGCGCAGCCAGAGCCGATCACTGGGCGGATTGGCGCTCGGATCACTGCTGCGTGCGAGGCGATCGCTGCCGGGCGGTGTGCTGGTCATCGCCGCATTCTCCCCCAGCGCCCCGGATTACGCCGCTGGCGGTAAACCCACCACCTGCGTGTGGGCACCGCGGGCCTGGGTGACGCCAATGGTGCGCTGGGCTGCGGCGATCATCGGTCGGCGGTGGCTCACCACCATGAACTGGGCCTCGTCGGCCTGGCGGGCGATCAGGCCGGCCAGCCGCTCCACGTTCACCCCGTCGAGGAAGCTGTCGACCTCGTCGAGGGCATAGAAGGGGGAGGGGCGGAAACGCTGCAGCGCGAACAGGAAGCTCAGGGCCGTGAGTGACTTCTCCCCGCCGCTCATGGCGTTCAGCCGGCGCACCGCCTTCCCCTTGGGGTGGGCCACCAGGGTGAGACCGCCATCCAGGGGGGCCTCCGGGCTCTCCAGCTGCAGGTGGCCCTCGCCGTCGGACAGTTCGGCGAAGATCGTGCGGAAGTGGCCGTCCACGGCTCGGAAGGCTTCCAGGAAGGCCTCCTGGCGCAGGGTGGCCACCGTTTCGATGCGCAGCAGCAGCTCTTCACGCTCCTTGGCGAGCACCTCCAGCCGCCCCTCCAGCTCCGCCAGCCGCTCCTCCAGCTGGGCCAGCTCCTCCAGGGCCAGCATGTTCACCGGTTCCAGGGCCTCCATGCGGGCCTGCAGGCTGCGCAGCTCGGCCTGCAGAGCTTCCAGGCCGATCTCGCGCACCTCCTCCGGGATTTCGGGCAGGGGGTCGGGGAGTTCGCGCTCCAGCTGCGTGAGTCGCTGCTGCTGGCTGCGCTGGGCCTCCGCCAGGGAGACCAGTTCCTCTCCCAGCCGCTGCAGCTCCCACTGCTTCTGCTGCAGGGCCTGACGCAGGCCGGCCAGGTGGGCTTCTGCCGCATCACGCTCCCGCCGCCGCTCGCCGAAACGGGCCTGCAGTTCCGACTGGCGCGCTTCCAGGGCCTGGCGCTCCTGCCGTTCCGCCTGTTGCTCCTGCTTCCAGCGTTCCCGCTCCGCCACCAGCGCCTGCACGGCAGCCAGCAGCCGCTGTTCATCGCTGGCCAGGGCCTCCAGCTGGCTGTTCAGTCGCTCCGCCGCCAGGGCCCGCTCCCGCCGTTCCGCCAGCAGCTGATCGCGCAGCAGTCGCGCCTCCGCCAGGCTGCGGTCGGCCCCCTCCAGTTCCTGCTGCAGCCCCTGCCAGCGGGCCGCATCGCCGGAGGCCTCCTGCTGGGCCTCCGCCTGTTGCAGAGCGGCCAGCTGCTGCTCGATGGGCGCCAGTTCCGTCGCCAGGGCGGCCAGCCGTTCCCGCTCGGTCACCAGGCTGGCCTCCAGTTGGACGAGCCGCTGGCTGCGCTCCTGCCGGCGCTGCCGCAGCGGCTCCAGGCTCCGCTGGGAGCTCTCGGCTTCGGCATCCAGCGCGGCCTGCCGGCGTTGCCACTGCTGCAGGTTGGGGCGCAGTTGCTCCAGCTGCTGGCCCAGCTCCCCTTCCTTGCGGCGGCAGGCCACCAGGCTCTCGCCCAGTTCCAGCAGGCGGCGCCGCAGGGGTTCGGCCTCGTCGCCGTCGCTGGCGGTGCCGAAGCTCAGCTGGCTCCCCCGCTGCTGCAGGCTGCCGCCGGTCATGGCGCCGCTCTTCTCCAGCAGCTCGCCTTCGAGGGTCACGGCCCGGCAGCGCCCCAGCTCGCGGCGGGCACTGGCCAGGTCGCTGAACACCAGCGTGTCGCCGAAGACGTAGCGGAACACCTCGGCATACACCGGCTCGTGGCGCACCAGATCGACGGCCCGGCCCACCAGTCCGCCGCCCGTGCCGGTGCCGGCGCCATCGCCGCGCTGGAGGGCCGCACTGCCGCTGGCGCCCGCGCTGCCGCCGCGGATCTTGTTGAGCGGCAGGAAGGTGAGCCGCCCGGCGCGGCGGCTCTTGAGCAGCTCGATGGCACGGGCGGCGATGCGGTCGTCCTCGACCACCACCTGGCCCAGGCGCCCGCCGGCGGCCACCTCCAGGGCCAGCCGGTGCCGTTCCTGCACCTCGCCCAGCTGTGCCACCGGCCCGTGAATGCCCTCCAGCCCTGCCTCCAGCAGCATCCGCAGGGCGCCGGTGCCCCGGCTCTCCTGCAGGGTTTCCCGCCGGCTGTCAAGGCGGGCGATCTCCCGCTCCAGCTGGGCCTGCTCCTGCTCGAGCCGGCTGCGGGTGCGCTGCTGCAGGGCCAGGGCCTCGGCGAGCGCCTGCGCCTGCTGCTCCCCCTGCAGGAGCTGTTGGCCGAGGACCTGGCGTTCCTGGGCGATCCCCTCCAGCTGGGAGAGGGCCTGCTCGTCGCTGCTGCCATCACGAGCCAGCTCCTGGCGCAGTTCGGCGAGGCGTTCCTCGCCCTGACGCAGCCGTTCACCCCGTTGCTGCCGCTCGGCCTCCAGCGGGGCGATGGCACGGCCGAGTCGATCCCGCTCCTGGCTGCGGCGCTTCTGCTCCTCCAGCCAGCTGCCGGAGCGGCCGGCCACCTCCCCCAGGCGCCGCCGGGAGAGCTCCACAGCTGCTTCCGCCGCCCGGCAGGCCTGTTCGGCGGCCTCCAGGTCGGCCCCCTCCCCGGCGAGCCCCTGCAGTTGGAGCTGCTGCTGGCGGAGGCTGCCCTGGCTGTCCTGCAACTCCTGGCGCTGCCGCTGCAGGCCCTCGGCCTGCTGTTGGTGCTGCTCCGCCTGGCGCGCCAGTTCCCGGGTGCGGGCCTCCAGGCCGGCCAGCTCCGCCTGCACCGCCAGCAGCTGATCTTCTCCGAGGGCCTTCACCTCCGCCTGCAGGGCTTCGAGACGGCCGGCGGCGCCGTTCAGCTCCTGTTCCGCCTCCACCAGGCCTTCGCGGTCGCTCTGCTGCTGGCGCTCGAGGGCCTGGCGACGCCGCTCGAGGGCGACCAGTTCGGCTTGGGCCGCCTCGAACGCCAGCACCTGCTCCTGCAGGCGCCCGGTGTGGTGACGCTGGCGCAGCTCCTGGTACGTGCGGGCCTTGGCGCAGTCGCGCTCCAGCTTCTGCCGGCTGGCGAGGAGTTCCTGCTGCACGATCGCGCAGCGCTCCTGGCGTTCCTGCACCTCGTCGAGCTTGCCGCGGGTCTGTTCGATGCGGCTGTCGAACAGGGCCACGCCGGCCAGCTCGTCGATGATGGCCCGGCGGTCGCGGGCACCCATCGAGACGATGCGGGTCACGTCGCCCTGCATCACCACGTTGCTGCCCTCGGGGTCCACCCGCAGCCGGCGCAGCTGGGTCTGCAGCTGCTGCAGGTTGCAGGGCACGCCGTCGGCGCTGAAGCTGCTGGCGTAGGTGCCGCCCGGGGCCACC
>VGPU01000036.1 GCA_016882525.1 Cyanobacteria bacterium M_surface_10_m2_119
GTGGTGAACGCCCCCGAGCGGCTGGCCGATGTGCCGGTGCCCAAGCGCGCCAGCTACATCCGGGTGCTGATGCTGGAGCTCAACCGCATCGCCAACCACCTGCTCTGGCTGGGCCCCTTCCTGGCCGACGTGGGCGCCCAGACGCCGTTCTTCTACATCTTCCGTGAGCGGGAGATGATCTACGACCTGTGGGAAGCGGCCACCGGTCAGCGCCTGATCAACAACAACTACTTCCGCATCGGCGGTGTGGCGGCCGATCTGCCCTACGGCTGGCTGGAGAAGTGCCTCGACTTCTGCGATTGGTTCGGCCCCAAGATCGATGAATACGAGAAGCTGATCACCAACAACCCCATCTTCCGCAAGCGGATTGAGGGCCTGGGCGTGATCACCCGCGAGCAGGCCATCAACTGGAGCCTGTCCGGGCCGATGCTCCGCGCCTCCGGCGTGCCCTGGGACCTGCGCAAGGTGGATCACTACGAGTGCTACGACGACTTCGACTGGGCCGTGGCCTGGGAGACGGAGGGCGACTGCTTCGCCCGCTATCGCGTGCGCGTGCAGGAGATGCGCGAGTCGCTGAAGATCCTGCGCCAGGCCTGCGCGATGATCCCCGGCGGCCCCACCGAAAACCTGGAGGCCCGGCGTCTGGCCGAGGGCAAGGGCAGCGAGTTTGCCGGCTTCGACTACCAATACGTGGCCAAGAAGGTGGCGCCCACCTTCAAGATCCCCGAAGGCGAGCTCTACACCCGCCTGGAATCCGGCAAGGGCGAGATCGGCGTGTTCATCCAGGGCAACAACGACGTCACCCCCTGGCGCTTCAAGATCCGGGCCGCCGATCAGAACAACCTGCAGATCCTGCCCCACATCCTCAAGGGCCACAAGGTGGCCGACATCATGGCGATCCTCGGCTCGATCGACGTGATCATGGGATCGGTGGACCGCTGAGCAGCCCCGATCCCTGAACCGCTTTCTGCGCCGGCTAGAGCACGCGGGTTTCCTGCTTCCCGCCACCCTCACCGGCTACCTGTGGCTCAAGGGTGCCCACCCCCATCTGCCCGGCTGGTCGTGCCCGCTGCGGGCCTTCACCGGCGTCCCCTGCCCCACCTGCTTCCTCACCCGCGCCACCGAGCTGGCCCTGCGGGGGGACCTGGCCAGCGCCTGGCACCTGCATCCCCTCGGCCCACTGGCCGCAGCGGGGTTGCTGCTCTGGAGCCTCAGGGCCCTGCAGCAGCGGCGCCTGCTGCCCCGGCGTCCCCTGCCCTCGCCGCTCCTGGTCGCTGCAGCGGCGCTGGTGTTAGGGGTGTGGCTGGCCCGGCTGCCAGCCTGGATCGGCGCCCCCTGAGCCCATGGATCCCACCAGCTGGCTGCTGCTCTGCCGCACCGTGCGCTTCGGCGACACCGACGCCGCGGGCGTACTGCACTTTCACCAGCTGCTGCGCTGGTGCCACGAGGCCTACGAGGAGAGCCTGGAGCGCTTCGGCCTGGAGGCCACCACGATCTTTCCGAGCCCCACGGCAACCCCCGCCATCGCCCTGCCGATCGTGCACTGCCAGGCCACCTACCGGGCACCCCTGGTGGTGGGGGATCCCCTGGCGATCCGGCTCGAGCCGCGCCGGCTGGACCCCGGTGGCTTTGAGATCCGCTACCACCTGCAGCGCGGCGGCGGCGGCACCAGCCCGGCCGTGGCCGAGGCGCTCACCCGCCACCTGGCGATCGAGACGGCCAGCCGGCGCCGCTGCGGGCTGCCGGAGCCGATCCAGCGCTGGCTGGAGGCGTCGGCGGTGGGCCAGGGGATTCAGCCGCTGTAGGGCCGCCGAAACACGTAGAGGAGAGCGGCCAACTGCAGGGGCAGAAGTGCGGCCATCAGGGCCAGGGGATGGAGGCCGTCGTGGGGGATGGAGGCCGCCGAGGCGAAGCTGAGCGCGCCGGCCCCCGCCAGCAGGAGCAGCACGGGCCGGCGCACCGACGGCTCAGAACCAGTCTTTTTCAACATCCAGATACTGGGCCTGAAATTCCTCGTTGGTCTTGGTGAGGTAGATGATGCCTTCGATCAGACCGATCACGCCCATCACGAAACTGGCGATTCCACAGGTCACCACCCCGCCGGCCAGCGAGACCACCAACATGATGATGGCGGGCTTGTTGTAGCCCAGCACGAATTTATGCACACCGAAAGCACCAAGAAAGATGCCGGTGAGGCCGGCCGCCAGTTTCTTGTTGCTGATTTCGCTGTCAGAGAGCGTCGACATCGGAGCGGGAAGCGGGGGCGCCTGTTGGCGCTTCTAGCTCATCAAGCCAGGCCCGCCAACGGCTGCGTTGCCATTTCCCAAGAGACGATCGCTCCAGAGACGCACAGAACAACCAGCGGCGCGGCCGCTCCGCCGGCGCCCAGGAGGCGGTGAGCGCCGCCAGCTGCTCGAGCAGGGCGTGGGCCGCAGGGGAGGGCTGCTGCTGCGCCAGGGCAGCCGTCGGGCGCACGAGGGCCACCAGGCGCTGCCCCCAGGCCCCGTCCTCCACCGGCAGCAGCAACAGCTCCTGCAGGGGCAGGCCGGCTTCCGCGGCCTGGGCCCGCAGGCGCTCCTCGAGCCGTTCGGGGAAGACGGTCTCGCCGCCACTGTGGATGGCGCCATCCAGGCGACCGAGCAGCTCCAGGCCGCCAGGGGTGATGCGGCCGGCGTCGCCACTGCGCCACCACCCCCCGGCCAGGCCGGCCAGGGGCCGGAGCTGGCCGGCCTCCAGCCAGCCCGGACTGAGCCGGGCCGTGCGGATCTCGACGGCGGCACCGGCCGGATCAAGGCGCAGCTCCACATCGTCGAGGGGGGAGCCGCAACCGCCGACTCCAGCCAGGAACTGGGACGGGGGGAGGGCGCAGACCATGGCGGCGGTCTCGGTGGCGCCGTAGCAGGGGGCCAGGGGCAGGCCGGCGGCCCGGGCCCGCGCCGCGAGCTCCGACGGGAGCGGCGCCCCACCCACCCAGATCAGGGCGAGCTGCTGGAGCCAGGCCAGGCCCACCGGCTGCCGCATCAGGCGCTCCAGCTGGGTCGGCACCAGCGACAGCAGCGCCGGCTGGCCCCCGCTCAGGGGCAACTCGCGCAGCCGCTCGGGATCGCGCAACAGCTGGGGGTCCAGGGGCCGGTGGGGCGCCCCCCAGCAGCGGGCCCGCACCAGGGGCAACAGGCCGCTCACGTGATGCAACGGCAAGGGGTTCAGCTGCACGCAGGTCCCCGGATCAAGGCCCAGAGCGGTCAACCAGCGGCCGGTGGCAGCCGCGGAGCGCTCGAGGTGGGCCAGGGGCTGCAGGCACCAGCGCCGCCCACCCTCGCTGCCACCGCTGCCGATCACCACCCCCGCACCCCAGCGGTGCGCCAACGGCCCCAACCCCCCCGCGCCGATCGCGGCGGCCAGGGCCTGCCGATCCCGGGGGGCCGGCCCCGGCAGCGCCAGGATCTGCCCCGCGGCCCAGCCGGCCTCCAGCGCCTCCTGGGTGATGGCAGCGCCCGCGCTCATCGGCCGTCCGCGGCGGCAGCCGCCTGCCAAACCACCGCCGGGTCGGCGCTGAGCAGGGGAGAATCCTGCGGCAGCCAGCCCGGTGCCAGGCCGGGGGCGGCCGGGGTGGGGCCCTCCGCCTGCAGGACCGCCAGGTGGGCCAGCCAGCGCGCACCGATGCCCGTCTCGAAGGCGGTGCTGAGCATCAGCCCAGGCTGGCCCCGCTCCAGGGCCACCAGCAGGGGCCTCGGATCCCCCTCCTGGGACGGCCGGCGCACCTGCCAGCCCCGCCAGCTGCCGCGCCACTCGGGATGGAGCACCAGGGATTCATCGAGGGCCAGCGGCAGGCTGGGGAAGCGCTCCGTCAAGGCCATCAGGCCAGTGCGATCGTCGGCGGCGAGCGGCTGCTCCAGCCAGGCCAGGCGCGGCTCGCCCTCCAGCCGCTCGGCCCAGCGGCCGGCGGTGGGCCGGTCCCAGCCCCCATTGGCATCGAGACGCAACTGGCTCCCGCTCGGCAGGCGCTGCAGCAGCAGCTCCAACAGCTGCCGCTCCCGGGCTTCCGCCGCGACGGCCACCTTCCACTTGAAGACGGGCGGGCAGCCCGCGGCGGCCACCGCGTCCATCGCGGGGAAGGCGGCGAGCGCTGCCAGGGCCGCCTCCCCGGCCGGCAGCAGCCGCGCTGGTGCCGGCGCCGGCCGCCAGCGCCTGGCGGGCAGGCCCTCCAGCTCGGCCAGGGCGGCACCAAGGGCGAAGGCCAGGGGCAGGGGCAAGGACGGCAGGAGCGACTCCAGGGCGGCCACCGTCGGCTGCGCGGTCACCGCGGGCAGGGCCCGCTCCAGGGGGCTGAGGTCCCCATCCAGCGGCGCGGCCTCACCCCAGCCCACGGCCCCCTCGGGGGTGACCAGGCGCAGCAGCCAACCTCGCTTGGTCCCCAGGCCCCCACGGGCGGTGACCAGGGGCCGCCGCAGCGGCAGCGTGAAGCGACGCCACTCCAGCTGAAGCAGGGCGGCCATCGTCAGGGCCACCAGCGGCCCAGCGCCAGACCAAGGGCCAGCCCCAGGCCATTGGCCGCCTGGAAGCGCAGCGCCAGGAACTTGCTGCCGCTGATGCGCTCGGCCCGATGGTGATGATCCCGCAGCAGCCGGATCAACTGGCGCGCCGGCGGCAGCCCCACGGCCCCGAGCAGCGCCGTGAGGGGCCAGCGCTGGCCGGCAGCGTCCCCCAGGATCGGGACCCACTGGAGGGCCAGGGTGCCGGCTACGAACCAGGGCACCAGGGCCGCGGCCCGAGCCGTGCCCAGCTGCACCACCGGGGAACGCTTGCCATGGGCGGCGTCATGCTCCACTTGGTGGAAGTGCGAGCAGAAGAGCACC
Organism: Cyanobacteria bacterium M_surface_10_m2_119; assembly: GCA_016882525.1. Lineage (GTDB taxonomy): Bacteria > Cyanobacteriota > Cyanobacteriia > PCC-6307 > Cyanobiaceae > NIES-981. Next base: position 4,857 of record VGPU01000036.1, read on the forward strand.
AGGGTGGTGGCCAGGGCCGGGCCGCTGCCCAGGGCCAGGGCCGGGCCCCAGGGCACGGGGACAGACGGTTGGGCCGGCCCCAGGGCCAGGAGGGCGGCTGCCGTGGCCAGGGGGCCGAAGGCCAGCCAGCAGAGCGGCTCCCCCAGGCCGCGGTAGCCCAGGCGGAAGGGCGGCCCCTGGTAGAGGTAGCCCAGGGCGCAGCAGGCCAGCACCAGGGCCAGCACCGCCAGGGTGCTGCGCCAGGCCACCAGCGCGATCAGGCCCAGGCCCAGCAGCAGACAGCCATGGGCCAGCAGGCTCACCCGGTCTCGCCGGCCGGTGAGGGTGACCAGCGAGTGGGGCTTGCCCTCCGTGTCGACACCGGTCTCGGCGTCGAAGACGTCATTGGCCAGATTTTCCCAGGCCAGCAGCAGCACGGCCGCCAGCAGGAACAGCAGCAGCTGATCGGGCCGCACCGGCTCGGCGCGGCCGAAGCGCCAGCCCGCCGCCAGCAGCACCGGCATCACCGCCACGGCGTACATCGGCCACTTGATGGCCGCGCGCCAGAGCTGACGCCGGGCGTAACGGCTTGCGACGACCTCGGGCTCAGGCGCGGGGTGCAAGGTCGTTGGGCACGGAACGGCCCATACATTTGAGCAGCTCAATCGAGCAGCACGTCGTGGCAACCTCCGGGGCCGAACTGGTGCAGGCAGACGGTGGCTTTGCAGCCCTGCTCGACGCGGCCCAGGCCCAGGCCAGGGGCCTGGACGACGACGGCCTGCTCAGCCTGGCACTGCCTCTGCGGGGCGGCGATCCGCTGGCCCTGCTGCCCCAGCTGGAGCCGACCGGCGGCGACGGGTTCCGCTTCCTCTGGGATGGGACGCCGGGCCTGTGCATCGCCGCCAGCGGCCGGGCCCACAGCCTGGAACTGAGCGGCCCGCGTCGATTTGAGCTGGCCCAGCGCTTTGCCCGGCTCTGCCTGGGCCGGCTGGCCGCCGAGGGCCAGGCCGCCGGCCCACAGCAGGCCAGGCCGCGGGTGCTGCTCGCCTTCGGCTTCTTCGACGCCCCCCTGGAGGGCACGGCCGAGGCCGTACCAGGCGTGCAGGCCGTCCTCCCCCGCTGGCAGCTCAGCCGTCATGGCAGCCACAGCTGGCTGCGGCTGCAGCGCCAGCTGGGCGGCGGCATCACCGCCCGCAGCGTGGCCGAGGAACTCTGGGAGACAGCGCGACGGCTGGAAGACCTGAGCGACCTCGCCTCACCCGCCCTGCCCCCCGTGCAGGTGCTGGCACGCACCGCCTGGCAGGAGCGCTACCGCCTGGCCGTCGAGCAGGCCCTGGCCCTGGTGGAGGAGCGGCGCCTTGAGAAGCTGGTGCTGGCGGTGCGCCAGCAACTGGATCTGAGCGAGCCGGTCGATCCCCTGGCCCTGCTGGCCCCCCTGCGCCGCAGCCAGAGCGGCAGCTGCCGCTTCCTCTGGCAGCGCCAGACCGGTTCAGCCCTGCTGGGGGCCTCCCCCGAGCGCCTGCTCACGGTGCGCCAGGGCCAGCTGCGCAGCGACGCCCTGGCGGGCACCGCCCCCAGCAGCGATGGCCAGGCCCTGCTGGCCTCCAGCAAGGATCGGCTGGAGCACGAGCTGGTGGTGGAGACCATCCTGGCGGTGCTGGCCCACGCCGGCCTGCAGCCCCGCCGGCCCCGCCGGCCCCGGCTGGCCCGCCACGGCCAGCTGGTGCACCTGCACACCCCGATCACCGCCAGCATCGGCGCCCTCGATCCCCTGGCGATTGCCGCTGCCCTCCACCCCACGCCGGCCGTGGCCGGGCTGCCCCGCCGGGAGGCGATCGGCTGGCTGCGCAGCCTCGAACCCTTCGAGCGGGGCCATTACGCCGCCCCGGTCGGCTGGATCGACAGCGCCGGTGACGCCGAACTGCGCGTGGCGATCCGCAGCGGCACCCTGCGCGGCCACCAGCTTGAACTCACGGCCGGCGCCGGATTGGTGCGCCATTCCGCCATCGACCAGGAGCTGCGGGAGGTGCAGCTGAAGCTGGGGGTCCTGCAACAGCAGCTCAATCTGCCCGTCGGCATCGGCCAGCGATGACACCGATGTCCGCCCGCGAGTCAGCCCATGCCCCCTGAGCTGGAGACACTGCTGCGGGATTGCCTGCGGGGCTCCGGCCTGTTCGCCGGGGTGACGGCGGAGCAGATCCTGGCGCTCACGCCGGAGCACGGCCGGCTGGAGGAGGGCGCTGCGCTGTTTGAGCAGGGCCAGCCGGGCGACCACGCCTTCCTGCTGCTCCAGGGGATCCTCGGGCTGCAGGCCGGTGGCCTGGAGCGCGGCAACACCTACTTCCGCAAGGTGGTGGCGGGGGAACTGGTGGGCGAATACGGCCCTCTCTGCGGCGAGCCGCGTTCCGCGTCGGCGGTCGCCCTCACGGCCATCGACTACCTGCAGCTGGATCGGGACCAGCTGCTGGGGCTGTTGCAGGCGCAGCCGGCGCTGCAGACCCGCTTCATCAGCAGCCTGGCCGAAGCGGCCTCCGTGGGCCGCCAGCCGGGCCGGGTGGCGCTCGAGACCATCGTGATTCACGACGCCAGCCCTGGCTCTACGCTCACGGCGGTCGCCCAGACCCAGCTTGCCGACGACCTGCGCCGTCTCGGCGCCGACCTCCCCGGCCTGGAGGACCTGATCGTGCACCCCCAGGGGGAAGGGGAGGGGCCCGGGGACCGGGAAGCCGACCTGCATGCCCGGCTGGTGGAGATCAGTCGCGGCGGCAGACCCCAGGTGCTGTTCAACCGGGATCCATTGGCGATCAGCCGCCGCAACCGCCTGCTGATCGACCGGCTGCTGATCCTGAGTGATGGCCAGGCCCAGGCCATCACTCCCCCCCTGGCCGTTGGGGATGACGCGCTGCTGGTGCGGCTCTGGCCCAGTCGGGACCACTGGCCCCACTCGCGGCCCTGGGCGGCCACCCACCCCTACGCCCAGGTGCTGAACCTCCAACCAGAGCTGGGGCAGCACCGCGACCGCCTCGGCAGGGCTGTCCTGCGCCGGCAGAACGTGCTCCTGCTCGGCGGTGGCGGCGCCAGGGGCTTCGCCCACATCGGGGCCCTCGCCGCCCTCGAGGACCTAGGGATCGACGACCTGGACATGGTGATGGGGGTGAGCATCGGCTCGCTGGTGGCCTCGCTCGCCGCCTTCGAACTCCCTGCCGCCGAGATCCTCGCCAACCTGGAGCGGGTGATCATCCACTCGCGGCCATACTCCTTCACCCTGCCGCGGGATTCCCTGTTCACCCTGCGCAACTCGCGAAGGGAACTGGAGCGTTTCTTCGGCGCCGCCGAGATCCAGGACAGCTGGCTGCCACTGCGCTGCTTCTCGGCGAATCTCACCACCAACCGCCTGCACACCTGGAGCACGGGGTCGATCCCCTCCGCCGTGGTCGCGAGCATGTCCGTGCCCGGCATCTTTCCGCCGGTGGTGGACACCCAGGGCCAGCTCCATGTCGATGGAGGCATCCTCAGCAACCTGCCCGTGGCGGAGGCCCGTCGCTGCAGCGACGGGCGGGTGATGGCCATCTCCCTCGACCCGGATCCCGGCGCCCCCTCAGCCCCAGGCGCAGAAGCGACAGGCGAACGCCCCTCCATCGGACGCACGATCATCAATGCCCTGATGTGCGGGTCCCACGCCGAAGGTCAGCTGCAGGAACGGCTGGCGGATCAGATCCTGCGACCGGCGATCGGCGCTATTCCCTTCCTCGACTGGAAACGCTATCGGGAGAGTTACGCCAAGGGGTATGAAGCAGCCCAGGCTGCCTTCGGCCCTGGATCCCGAAACAAAGCCACACCCCCAGCTCTCAACTGACCTAGCTTCAGGTCCCTGTCAGAAACGGTCGTCATGATCGTTCTCGATTCCTCTGCCCCAGCCCAGGGCGTGAGCCGCGAGCAGCGGCGCGCCGATCGGCTGATGACAGAAACGATTGAAGCCCGGGTGAAACCCCTGTTCGCGGTGAACACCGGCCTTGGCTGGCTGCGGTTGCTGGGGCTCTTGATTCCGTCCCTGGCCTGCCTGTGGATGTACTGGCAGGAACCCCGTCTGCTGCTAGCCCTTCCCTGGCTGCTGGTGGCCACGGCCTGCTACGCCCTGGTGATGATCAGCACCCACGACATCAGCCACGGCACCCTCCTGGGCCAGGGAGATCTGGAGCAGGCCGTGGGCTGCGTGCTCAGCTGGCCGGTGGGTTGGCCTTACCTCACCTACCGCAACCTGCACATGCTCCATCACCGCATGAACGGGATGGATCTGCGCGATCCCGAACGGCGGGAACCCACCAGTGAAGAGGCCGCCGCGGCCCACCCATTGCGGCAGTGGCACTTTCGCCATCCCTTCTGGGGCAGTGCCCTGCTGATGGGCGGCGCCCAGCTGATCGGTTCGATGTTCTGGTTCGGCTGGAAACTGCGCCACGACCACTCCCGCCTGCTGCGGGGCATGCGCCGTGACGCCGCCGGCATCCTTCTGTTGCAGGTGCTGATGTTCACCGCGGCGATCCAGCACGGAGAGCTGCTGAAGCTGCTGTTGATGCTGCTGGTGGTGGAACGGGTTGTGGGAGCGGTGATGCAGGTGCGCGGAATGATCGAACATCACGGTCTCTGGCAACCCTGCAGCACCTACGAACTCACCCAGCTGTACACCTCACGCAACATCCATGCAGGCACCCTTGTGAATGTGCTGATGGGTGGACTGCCACACCATTCCCTCCACCACGCCTACCCGTCCATCCCCTATCACAACCTTCCGGAGGCGTCCCGCATCGCCACCGGGGTGCTGGCGGAGCACGGCAAGCCCCCATTGCCGATGGTCTCCAGTTATGCCGCGGGCACAGCCCTGCTCTTCTGAATCACGGCCGATCGATCCATGCGGTCAGGACCGGCCTGCACCCCGGGGGGAGGACCGCTGCAGCAGTGCGCCCACCTTGGCGACCCACCAGCGCAGACCCACCAGCAGAAAACGCGGATCGCGAAAAAACTCAGGGGGCCTGCGCTCGATGCCATGGCCGATGAACTGCAGGACCCAGCCCAGCAGAAACAGGACCAGAGCCAGCGGCCCCAGCCAGGAGACCACCATCGTCGCCAGCGCCAGGGGCAGAGAGATGGCGATCAGCGGGATGCCCAGCAGGTGCAGCAGCTGATTCCACGGATGGGTGTGGCTGCGGCCGTACTCCTCGATCCAGGCGCTCCAGGGCCGCCCCGCCAGCATTGCGCGACTTCCGAAGCCACCACGGAACGCTAAAGCCACGGACCGTTCAGGACAAGGGCAGCCTGGCGATCACCTGGTCCGCCAGGGGGATCCCCCCCAGCCGTTCCACCTCGCGGATGCCGGTGGGGCTGGTGACGTTGATCTCACTGAGGCGACCGTCAATCACATCAATGCCCACGAAAAAGAGGCCCTCTGCCCTGAGCGCCGGGGCCAGCTCGGCGCAGATGGCCCGCTCGGCCTCACTGAGCTCGGTGGCCTGGGGCTGGCCGCCCACCGCCAGGTTGCTGCGAAATTCGCCGCCGCTCGGCACCCGGTTCACCGCCCCCAGGGGCTCGCCGTTCACCAGCAGGATGCGCTTGTCGCCGGCGGCCACCCCCGGCAGAAAGGCCTGCACCATCACCGGCAGGGTCTCCATCCCGGTGACCAGCTCCAGCAGAGCCCTCAGGCCGGGGGTGGCAGCGGAGGCGAACACCACCCCCTGACCCGCCCGGCCCCCAAGGGGCTTGAGCACCACCTCGCCATGCTCGGCGGTGAAGGCGGCCAGCTCCGCCACCCGGCTGGCCACCAGGGTGGGCGCCATCAGGTGGCTCCAGCGCAGGGCGCTGAGCTTCTCGTTCCACGCCCGCAGCGCCGCCGGCCGGTTGATCACCCGCACCCCATGGCGCTCGGCCAGCTCCAGCAGGTGGGTGGCATAGAGGTAGGCCTCGTCCACCGGCGGGTCCTTGCGCATCCACACGTGGGCAAAGCTCTCCAGCGGCAGCCGCTGGGGCTCACCCAGGGCATACCAGGGCTCACAGGTCACGGGGGTGGCGGTGACCCAGGTGCCGTGGCCGCGCCCGGCCACCGGCCCTGAGCGCTCCGCGGCGGCGAGATCTGCCAGGGTGCACACCCACACCGCCAGTCCGGCGCGCTCGGCCGCCTGCATCAGCGCCACGCTGGAATCCTTGGCGGGCTTGAGGCGATCGACCGGGTCGATCACGAACAGCTGGGGGCCCATCCCTCAGCTCACCAGCAGGGCGTCGAGCTGACCACTGCGCTCGAGGGCGTGGAGGTCGTCGCAGCCACCCACGTGCTGGCCGTTGATGAAGGTCTGGGGCAGGCTGCGGCGCCCGCCGCTCTTGGCAGCCATCGCCGCGCGGGCCGCCTCGTCGCCATCGATCGCATGCTCGATGTAGGTCACGCCCTTGCGGTCCAGGAGGGCCTTGGCGCGGATGCAGAACGGGCAGGCGCGCCAGGTGTAGATCTCAACGCTCGGGGTCATCGAACTGCCTCCATCGGGGCCTTTGAGCAGGTAGGCGGATCCTAGGGGCGGTCCAGCGGCCGATCGGGGCCATTGAGTACGGTCAACCCAAGCCCACCCTTCCCGCCGTGACCGCCACCACCAGCAGCGGCCCAGCGACTGCCCCGCTGGATCTCACCGATTTCAAGCGCGACCTCTCCGAGCTCACCGACCGCCTGGGCCAAGCCCAGGACTGTCTTTGACGAAGCTGCTCTGAAAGCGCGCCAGCAGGATCTGGAGCAACTGGCCTCCCAGCCCGATTTCTGGGATGACCAGAAGGCGGCCCAGGCCAAGATGCGCCAGCTCGATGAAGTGAAGGGCCAGCTCGAGCAGCTGGCCCGCTGGCAGGCTGCGGTGGCCGATGCCGAGGCCACCGTGGAGCTCTACGGCCTCGAGCCCGACACCGACCTGCTGGCCGAATCCAACGCCGCCCTGCAGCAACTGCGCGCCGACCTCGACCGCTGGGAACTGGAACGCCTGCTCTCCGGCCCCTACGACAAGGAGGGCGCCGTGATCTCGATCAACGCCGGCGCCGGCGGCACCGACGCCCAGGACTGGGCCCTGATGCTGATGCGCATGTACACGCGCTGGGCGGAAGACCACGGCATGAAGGTGACCGTGGACGAACTCAGCGAAGGGGAAGAAGCAGGGATCAAGAGCTGCACGATCGAGATCGAGGGCCGCTACGCCTACGGCTATCTCCGCAATGAGAAGGGCACCCACCGACTGGTGCGCATCTCGCCGTTCAACGCCAACGACAAGCGCCAGACGAGCTTCGCCGGCGTGGAGGTGATGCCCAAGATCGAAGAGGAGGTGAAGCTCGACATCCCCGAGAAAGACCTGGAGATCACCACCTCCCGCTCCGGCGGCGCCGGCGGCCAGAACGTGAACAAGGTGGAAACGGCCGTGCGCATCCTGCACATCCCCACCGGCCTGTTCGTGCGCTGCACCCAGGAGCGCTCCCAGCTCCAGAACAAGGAGAAGGCGATGGCGCTGCTGATGGCCAAGCTGCTGGTGATCGCCCAGGAGCAGCGCGCCGCCGAGATCGCCGACATCCGCGGCGACATCGTGGAGGCGGCCTGGGGCAACCAGATCCGCAACTACGTCTTCCACCCGTACCAGATGGTGAAGGATCTACGCACCCAGCACGAGACCACCGACGTGCAGGGCGTGATGGACGGCGACCTCGACCCCTTCATCCAGAGCCTGCTGCACGCCGGCGTGGAGGTGGGCGGAGGGTCAGGCGATGACTGAGCCCCAGGTGCAACCGCCCGCCAGCGGCAACGCCGGTGAAAACCCCAGCTTCGTGAAGCTGGCCATGCGCAACATGGTGCGCAAGGGCCGCCAGAGCCTGTTCCACTTCGGCCTCACCGCCCTGGGCTTCCTCGGCTTCATCACCCTGATCGCCTGGCTGGGCCGGCCCCAGCTGCCGGGGGGCTGAGGTGGGGAGGAGCGACTCCAGCCCCCAGCCCCCGGGCCCGGCCGCCGCGGTCGACCTCGACCTGGCCTTCTCCGCCGTGGAGGGGCTGGAGCCGGAGTTGCTGCAGGCCGGCGGTGCCTGGCTCGATCCCCTGGCGGGAGCGGAGCTCTGGCATGGCCTGCTCAGCGCCTGGCTCGACCAGCTGGCGGGCGAGCTGCCCGAGGAGCTGCGGGCACCGGCCTACAGCCTGGGGCTAAGCCTGGTGGATGACGCCGAGATCGCCCAGCTCAACGGCGACTGGCGCGGCAAGGCCGGCCCCACCGATGTGCTGGCCTTCGCCGCCCTCGACGACGACGTCGATGGCGCGCCGGCCCTGCCACTGCCCGCCGGGGCCGGCGCCGGCGAGCCCCTGGAGCTCGGCGACATCGTGATCTCCGTGGACACCGCTGCCCGCCAGGCTCCGGAGCACGGCCACAGCCTGCAGCGGGAGCTGCTGTTCCTGGCCAGCCACGGCCTGCTGCACCTGCTGGGCTGGGACCATCCCGATGACGCCAGCCTGGCAGCGATGCTGACCCGCCAGGAGCAGCTGCTGGCTGCCGCTGGCATCTCCGGAGACCGGCAGTAGGGTGCCAACGGCGCCATCCGGACTGTGCAGCCCCTGCCAAGACCCAACGACGGCCCCCAGCCCCTGCAGCCCCTGCCGGCGGCGCCGGCCCAGCGGGGGCGGCCCAGCCGGCTGGGGGCCTGGCGGGTCGCCGGCGACCTGCCGGCCAGCTTCCGCTACGCCGCCCAGGGCCTGGCCTACGGCTTCCGCAGCCAGCGCAATTTCCGCATCCACGTGGTGACCGGTGCGGTGGTCTTCGCCTTGGGGCTTGTGCTGGGCCTGCCACCGGCCCAGCTGGCGGTGCTAGTGCTCACCGTGGCCGCGGTGCTGGTGCTCGAGCTGATCAACACCGCCACCGAGGCGGTGGTGGATCTGGCCATCGGCCGCCAGTTCCACCCCCTGGCCCGCATCGCCAAGGACTGCGCCGCCGCGGCCGTGCTGGTGGCCGCCCTGGCCTCCCTGCTGATTGCCGTGCTGCTGCTGGCACCACCCCTGGCGGCCCGCCTGGGCCTTTGAATGGGCTGATCCACCCACGCCTCTGAGGCTCCGGCCCCCTGCCGATGCTGCTCGTTCTCGACAACTACGACAGCTTCACCTTCAACCTGGTGCAGTACCTGGGGGAGCTGGCCGCCGAGCACCCCCTGGCCGCCGACCTGCGGGTGGAGCGCAACGACGCCCTCACCCTGGAGCAGATCAGGGCCCTGGCGCCCGCGGCCATCCTGATCTCCCCGGGCCCCGGCGACCCCGATCAATCGGGGGTGTGCCTGGAGGTGCTGCGGGAGCTCAGCCCCACCATCCCCACCCTGGGGGTGTGCCTGGGGCACCAGTCGATCGCCCAGGTGTACGGCGGCAAGGTGGTGCGCGCCAAGGAGCTGATGCACGGCAAGACCTCGCCCGTGCACCACAGCGGCACGGGCGTCTTCACCGGCCTGCCCGACCCGCTCACCGCCACCCGCTACCACAGCCTGATCGCCGAGCGGGAGAGCCTGCCCACCTGCCTGGAGATCACCGCCTGGCTCGACGACGGCACGATCATGGGCCTGCGTCACCGTGACCATCCCCACATCGAGGGGGTGCAGTTCCACCCCGAGAGCGTGCTCACCCAGAGCGGCCATGCCCTGCTGGCCAACTTCCTGCGCCAGGCCAGCCGCTAGGGCCCCCAGCCCCCTGGGTCAGCTGGGTTAGCGTCACGGCGACTGCCGCTCCACCATGCGCCTGCTTCCCACCCTTGGCCTGAGCGCCGCCCTGGTGGCCGGCGGACCGGCCCTGGCCGGCAGCGGCGTGAGCATCACCAGTTTTGGCCACAGCGCCCTGCTGATCCAGGGCGGCGGCGCCAGCGTGCTGGTGAACCCCTTCAAGGCCGTGGGCTGCGCCGCCGGCCTGGCCGAACCCCGCGTCAGCGCCAACGTGATCCTGGTCAGCAGCCGGCTGCTGGATGAAGGAGCACCGGTCGCCAGCGGCAAGTTTCTGGTGAATGCCGGCTCCTACCGGGTGAACGGGCTGAAGTTCGAGGGCATCAGCGGCGTGCACGACCGCGTTGGCGGCCGCCGCTTCGGCAACGCCACCCTCTGGCGCTGGGAGCAGGGCGGCCTGAGCTTCGCCCACCTCGGCGGCACCGCCGCCCAGCTCAGTCCCTCCGACAAGGTGCTGCTGGGCCGCCCCGACGTGCTGATCCTGGGCGTGGGCGGGGGCGCCAAGGTTTACGACGGCCGGGAAGCGGCGGAAATCGTGCGCGAACTCCGGCCCCGGGTGGTGATTCCGGTGCAGTACGTGAGCGGCAAGACCCCACCGAAAGACTGCGACCAGGGCAGCGTGCAACCCTTCCTCGACGCCATGGCCGGCACGCCCGTGCAGCGCCGCGGTAGCCGGATCAGCCTGCCGGGCAAGCTCAGCGGCGACGGCACCGTGATCGAGGTGATGCGCTAGGCGCTGGCCCCGGGGGTGCCCGTGGCGGTGATCCGCTGGTAGGCGCTCCAGAAATGCTGCATCTGTGCGGTGGTGCCAAGGCTCACCCGCAGGGAGCCCTCGATCAGCGGCTTGCCCGCCATGGAGCGCACCAGGATGCCGGCATCCCGCAGGCGCCGCTCCACCTCCTCAGCCGGGCTCCCGGGCCAGATCAGCAGGTAGTTGCCCCCGGCGGCGTGGTGGCGCACACCGGCGGCCTGCAGCTGCTCCAGCAGCCAGCGGCGGGCCCGCAGCACCTCGGCCACGTAGCCATCGGTGTAGGACTGATCCGCCAGGGCGGCATGGGCCGCCGTCACGGCGAAGCTGTTGATGTCGTAGGGCCCGGTGACCCGGCTGATGCGATCGATCACCGCTGGCGCACCGATGGCGAAGCCCATGCGAAGCCCCGCCAGTCCGGCGGTCTTGGCCAGGGAGCGCAGCACCACCAGGTTGGGGGTGGCGACGAAGTCGGCCAGGGGCAGCACGCTGTCGCCGGTGAAGGCCTCGTAGAGCTCATCCACCACCACCAGCGTGCCGGGCGCCGCCGCCGCCAGCTCCAGGATCGGCTCCGGGGCCAGGCGAGTGCCGGTGGGGTTGTTGGGGTTGCAGATCAGCAGCAGCCGCGGTGGGCGCTGGGCCAGCGCCGTGCGGATCTCCTCGAGGGGAAAGGCGAAATCCGGCAACCGGTAGGGGATCGCCTCGATCGCCATCCCCTGCATGCGGGCGCAGGGGGTGTAGTAGCCGAAGGTGGGACTGGTGGTGAGCAGGGTGTCGCCCCGGTCGCCGTAGGCGTGGAAGAGGGCATGGATCGCCGCATCCACTCCGTTGAACAGGCCGATCTGCTCAGGCTGCAGAACCCGCCGCAGGTGGGAGGGCGCGCCCGGCCGCGGGGCCACCGAGAGGTTGGCCACCACCGCCTCCCGCAGGCCGGCGTATTCCGGATACACGGCGATCTGCTCCACCGGAATCGCCCGCAGGGCCTCCACCACCTTCGGGCTCGGCCCCACCGTGTTCTCGTTGAAATCCAGGCGCAACATCCCGCGCCGGCCCTCCAGCGGAGCGCTGTAGGCCTGGAGGCTCTCCACCTCGGGGCGGGCTTGAGGCACGGTCAACGGGAGCTCCGGTACAACCGGTGGAGCACTCACAGCAGCGTAGGCAGGCAGCCAGGGGCACCACACCTAAGCTCCGCCCCGCATCCCTCCTGAATCCCCGTCGGCCATGACCTACTGCGTGGGCTACTGGCTGAAAAGGGGTTGGTGCTGGCCTCCGATTCCCGCACCAATGCGGGGGTGGACTACATCTCCACCTACAGCAAGATGCACGTGTTCCAGCCGGGCCCGGACCGGCTGTTCGTGCTGCTGGCCGCCGGCAATCTGGCCACCACCCAGGCGGTGGTGAGCGCCATCCGCCGCGACCTCGACCAGGGCTTCGACATCAGCGAAGCCAGCCGCGGCGACCTGCGCCACTGCGACTACCTGTTCGAGGCCGCGGCCTACGTGGGGCGGGTGAGCGTGGCGGTGCAGAACCAGAACGAGGAGGAACTGCGCACCGCTGGATCCAGTTCCCAGGCCACCTTCATCCTCGGCGGCCAGATCGGCAGCGAGCCCCATGGGCTCTACCTGATCTATCCCTAGGGCAACGCGATCATGGCCACCCGCGAGACGCCCTATCTGCAGATCGGCGAGAGCAAATACGGCAAGCCCCCGCTCGACAACGTGGGCCACACCAACCTCAGCCTCGACGATGCCGCCAAGCTGTGTGTGATGTCGCAGGTGCTCACCCAGCGCTCCAATCTCACCGTGGGGCCGCCGTTCGAGCTGGCGGTGATCCCCAGCGGCAGCCTGGCGATCGAACGGCGGCTGCGCCTTGAGGCCGACGACCCGATGCTCACCGAGATGATCGACACCTGGAGCGACGCCCAGCGCGAGGCGCTCTACCGCCTGCCGGCCCTGCCCTGGCAGCAGTCATGAACCCCGCCGTCGAGGCGGGCCCATCCCCCTGGGTGTCCACCGGCCAGCTGCCCACACCGGCGGTGGTGCAGGGCCTGGTGGAGGAGGCCCACGCCCACTTCGCCTCGGTGGACCAGGGGGAGCTGGCCACCACCATCCCTGCTCTGGCGGCCGCCTCGCCGGCGAGCTTCGGCATCAGCGTGGCCGCCACCAGCGGCGCCACCTTCCACACCGGTGACTGGGCGGTGCCGTTCAGCATCCAGAGCCTCTCGAAGCCGTTCCTGTTCGCCCTGGTGTGCGAGGCGATCGGTGAGCAGCTGGCGCGCGACGCCCTGGGGGTGAACAGCACGGGACTGCCGTTCAACTCGGCGCTGGCGGTGGAACGCACCGAGGAGGGGCTCTCCAATCCGCTGGTGAATGCGGGGGCGATCGCCACCACCAGCCTGGTGCCCGGCGCAGACGCCGCGGCCCCATGGCGGTTCATCGAGGACGGCCTGTCGCGCTTTGCAGGCCGCCGCCTGGCGGTGGATGAGGCGGTATACCGCTCCGAGCAGGCCACCAATGCCGGCAACGCGGCAATCGCCAGCCAGCTGAGCGGCCGCCAGCAGCTGTGGTGCGATCCCGCCACGGCGATCGACCTCTACACCCGCCAGTGCGCCCTGCTGGTGACGGCCGAGGACCTGGCCCTGATGGCCTGCACCCTGGCCAACGGCGGCCGCCAGCCCCGCAGCGACGAGCAGGTGATCGCGCCGCTGATCTGCCGGCGGGTGCTGGCGGTGATGGTCACCGCCGGGCTGTATGAGACCTCCGGCGACTGGCTCTATCAGATCGGCCTGCCGGGCAAGAGCGGCGTATCGGGCGGGATGATCACCGTGGCGCCGGGCAAGGGGGCGCTGGCCAGCTGGTCGCCTCCGCTGGATGAGGCGGGCAACAGCGTGCGCGGCCAACTCACCGCCCAGTTTCTCTCCGAGCGGCTGGGGCTGAATCTGTTCGACTCCCGACCCCAGCCGATAGCCGACCGGCAGACCCCTAGGTTCAGCCAGTGGCTCCCGGCAGCGCGGCCACTCCTGCTGATGGAGGCTGATGGAGATCGGGGCGTTTGCCAGCTTCAACATCGCGATCATGGTGCTGGCGGCGGGCAAGCTGCTGCATCGGCGCTGCCCACCCCTGCGCGCCTTCAACATCCCGGAGCCCGTGGCCAGCGGCCTGCTGGTGAGCGGGGTGGTGGGTGGGCTGCACGCCGTGAGCGGGCTGGAGCTGAGCTTCAACCTGGCGGTGCGGGATTTCCTGCTGCTCTACTTCTTCGCCGGCATCGGCCTCAACGCCGACATCCGCACCCTGCGTCGTGGGGGCTGGCCGCTATTGATCCTGCTGGCCGCCACGCTGGTCTACATCGTGCTCCAGAACCTCACGGGGGTGGCAATGGCCGGTCTGCTGGGGCTCGATCCGCTCGTGGGGCTGCTCACCGGATCGGTGTCGCTGGTGGGGGGCCACGGCACGGCGATCGCCTGGGGGCCGCGCTTCGCCGAGCTGCATGGGGTGCCGAGCGCCGTGGAGATCGGCACGGCCAGCGCCACCTTCGGCCTGATCCTCTCGGCCCTGATGGGCGGCCCGATCGCCCGGATCCTGATCCGCCGTCTGCCCACCCCCGAGCTGCAGCCTGATGCCGAGGCCCTGCGGGATCCCATGGCGGAAACGGCCCGACCCGGGCCACCGATCACCAGCTTCCAGCTGCTGGCCACCCTGTTCTGGCTGAACGTGAGCCTGGGCCTGGGCCAACTGATCCACGATGGGCTCGAGAACCTGGGCCGCAGCCTGCCCCTGTTCGTGTGCGCCATGTTTGCGGGCATCCTCCTCACCAACACCCTGCCGCGGCTGGTGCCCATCCCCTGGCCAGCCCACAGCAAGGCCCTGGCGGTGGTGTCGGATGTGGCCTTGGGGGTGTTCCTGGCCATGTCGCTGATGAGCCTGCAGCTGTGGACGCTCCAGGGGCTGGGCGGCCCGCTGCTGCTGATCCTGGCGGTGCAGTTCCTGGTCGCCTTCGCCTATGCCCTGCTGGTGGTGTTCCGGCTGATGGGCCGCGACTACCCGGCGGCTGTGCTCTGCGCCGGCTTCGGCGGCTTCGCCCTCGGGGCCACCCCCACGGCCATGGCCAAAATGGCTGCCGTCACCCAGCGCTACGCGCCCGCGCCGAAGGCCTTCCTGATGCTGCCGCTGGTGTCGGGCTTCTTCGTGGACATCAGTAACTCGCTGATCATCCAGCGCTTCATCACCTGGTTGACCTGAACACGCCCATGGACACGCAGGCTCGAACCGAACTGCTGGCCCTGCTGCGCCAGGAGCCCCGCGGGGCGGCCAACCGCCAGGGCCCGCGGGTGCGCCAGCTGTGCCAGGAGCTGGAGCGTGCCCAGCCCGCCGACCTGGCGGCCCCCGGCGCCCTGGAGCTGCTGGAGGGGGGGTGGGAGCTGCGCTGGAGCAGCAGCCGCCAGCCCTACCTGGCGGTGGGGCCCTGGCTGGAGAACCTGCAGCTCCTGGCCCCCTCCCAGGGCCGGGGGATGAACCTGCTGCGGCTGCCGGGCCCGCTGGCACCCCTGGCGGGTATCGCGGTGGAGGCGGCGATTGCGATCAACCCCGGTACGCCGGCTGCCGGGCCTCTGCAGCGGGTGCAGGTGCGCTTCCAGCGCGGCGGCTGGCTGGGGCCGCAGGTGGGACGCGGGCGCCTGCAGCTGCTGCGCGGAGTGCAACAGGCCTTCCCGGCCTGGCTGGACATCACCGTGCTCGATCAGGACCTGCGCATCTGCCGGGGCAACGCCGGCACCCTGTTCGCCCTGGTGCGCCGACCGGATCTGCAGCTCGCCGACCTGCTGCTGCCGCTCACATCCGCTCCAGGGCCGGAATCCCCAGCAGGTTCAGACCCAGTTTGAGGGTGTCGGCGGTGAGGCGGCAGAGGGCCAGACGGGAGCTGCGGGCGGGCTCCTCGGCCTTGAGCACCGGCACCTGGTCGTAGAAGCGGTTGAACACCTGGCTGAGCTCGAACAGGTAGCTGCAGAGGCGGTTGGGCAGCAGCTCGGTTTCCACCTCGGCGATCACGCCGTCGAGCTTGAGCAGCTCGCGGATCAGGGCCCACTCCTGGGGTTCGGTGAAGGAGAGCCACCCCAGAGCCCCTGCCCCATCGCCAGCGGCAGCCAATCCGGCTCCCTCCAGATCACCACCCTTGCGGGCGATGCCGGCGATGCGCACCACCGCGTAGAGCAGATAGGGCGCTGTGTTGCCGGTGAGCGCCAGCATCCGATCAAAGCTGAACTGGTAGTTGGTGATCCGGTTGGTGGAGAGGTCGGCGTACTTCACCGCCGCCAGGCCCACGGTGGTGGCCACCTGCTGGATGAAGGCCTCGTCTTCCGTGCGCTCCTCCTCGGCCAGGCGGCGGCGCAGGTCGGCCTCGGCCCGTTCCACCGCCTCATCGAGCAGGTCGCGCAGGCGCACCGTGTCGCCGGCGCGGGTCTTGAGCTTCTTGCCGTCCTCGCCCTGCACCAGACCGAAGGGCACGTGCTCCACACTGGCGCCCTCGGGGATCCAGCCGGCGCGGCGGGCCACCTGGAACACACCGGCGAAGTGGCTGGCCTGGCCGGCGTCGGTGACGTAGATCACCCGGCCCGCGCCATCCCCCTCGGGGGCCGGCGCGAAGCGGTAGCGGATCGCGGCCAGGTCGGTGGTGGCGTAGTTGAAGCCGCCATCGCTCTTCTGCACGATCAGGGGCAACGGCTGGCCATCCTTGCCGCTCACCCCCTCGAGAAACACGCAGCCGGCGCCGTCATCGATCACCAGCAGCCCCGCGGCCTTGAGGTCGTCGACCACCGCCTGCAGGTAGGGGTTGTAAAACGATTCGCCGCGTTCGCTGAGGGCGATATCCAGCCGGTCGTAAATCCGCTGGAACTCGCGGCGGCTCTGGTCGCAGAGCAGCCCCCAGGCCTTGAGCGACAGCGGATCGCCGCCCTGCAGGTTCACCACCTCCTCGCGGGCAGTGGCCTGGAAGGTTTCATCGTCGTCGAAGCGGGCCTTGGCCTGGCGGTAGAAGGCCACCAGATCGCCGAGGTCCACGGCGTCAGCCGTGGTGAGCGCCTCGGGGGCCACCTGCTTGAGGTGGGTGATCAACATGCCGAACTGGGTGCCCCAGTCGCCTACGTGGTTGAGGCGCAGCACCGGGTGGCCGCGGAACTCCAGCACCCGCGCCAGACAGTCGCCGATGATCGTGGAGCGCAGGTGCCCCACGTGCATCTCCTTGGCGATGTTCGGGCTGGAGAAGTCCACGATCACCGGCGCCGGCAGCTGCCCCCCCGCGTCCTCGCCCGCCGTGGGCACCCCCAGGCGCGGATCCGCGAGCCGCTCGGCCACCTCGGCCGTGAGCCGCTCGGGCCGCAGGGTGAGGTTGATGAAGCCGGGGCCGGCGATCACCGGCTCCAGGCAAAGCTCGCTGAAGGCCGGATCGGCGCTGAGCTGCGCCACGATCGCCTGGGCGATCTGGCGGGGCGGCTGCCCCAGGGGCTTGGCCAGGGGCAGGGCGCCATTGGCCTGGAAGTCGCCGAATTCCGGCTTGCTGGCCGGCGCCAGCTGGGGGTCGAGGGGCTGGCCCGCCGCCTGCGCTGCCTCCGGCAGGGCCCGCTCCATCGCCGCGCGCAGCTGAGCTTCGAGGAGATGGGCGATGCGCAGCATGGGCGGGGGCGGCTCAGACCCCGATCATCCCGCGACGCCGGCCACCGCTCAGAGCAGGGAACCCTGGTGCTCCTGCGGCGCCAGGGCCGGCGCGGCTTCGGCTTGCTCTTCGGCCTCACCGGCCCGCACCTCGAGGACCTGTTCGATCACCCGGTCGGTGAGGGCATCGAAGTAGGCGGCAAGGGTGCTCTGCAGCTCCTGGAATTCGGGCCAGAGCGTTTCATTCACGAACGCCCGGCTGAGGCGGGCCATCACGGTGGTGCGGCGCTGGCCCCGGTAGCGGTAGGGGTGAATGCCGTAGCGGCGCAGCAGGGCCACGAACAGGTGGCGCGACCACTGGTCGGCCAGGGAGAAGCGGAATTCGATCGGCGGCTCCTCGGCCTCGAGCTGCCTGAGGCGGGCCTGGATGCGTTCGCGGGCCCGCTCCGCCGCCTGCCGCTCGCCCTCGCTGCCGGGCCGGGCGTGCAGGGCCTCGATGCGGCGCAGCTTCTCCACCAGCTGCTGTTCGGGGCCCGGCGGCGGCGCGCCGCGCTGGCGGGTGGGCCCGGTGTTGCTGGCGCCGGCCGTGTTCGCACCAGCAGCGTTGAAGCCGGCGGCGGTGGAGCGACGGCGGCGGCCATTGGCGATCTCCGCGGAGGAACCAGCAGCCACGGTAGACAGCTGCCGCCGCGTGGACCGGTGAACCCGTTGGGCCCGGGTATGCAACACCCTGCCCATGAACGTGCGTGCGGGTGGAGACCACGTAGGGGCAACTCTGTGGAGGTGATCAGGGGAGCACCCATGCAGAACCCGCCGCGCCCGCCCGGGCTGATCCAGCGCTACCGGGAGGAGCTGCAAGCCCGCCACTACGCGAAGCGCACGGTGGAGAGCTACGAGCAGTGGCTGCGGCGCTTCCTGCGGTTTCACCACCGGCGCCATCCGCGGGAGATGGGCAGTGAGGAGGTGAACGCCTTTCTCACCCATCTGGCGGTGGAGGGGAACGTGAGTGCCTCCACCCAGAACCAGGCCCTGGCGGCGCTGCTCTTTCTATACCGGGAGCTGCTGGAGCGGGATCTGGATCTCGAAAGGGTGGTGCGAGCCAGACAAAAGCGACGGCTGCCTGTGGTGCTGACCCCAGGGGAGGTTCGGGCGGTGCTGGATCGGATAGATGGTGTGGAGGCGCTGGTGAGCGAAGTGTTGTACGGCAGTGGGCTGCGCTTGATGGAAGCGCTGCGGCTGCGGGTGAAGGATCTGGATTTCGAGCGCCGCGAGCTGACTGTGCGCGACGGAAAGGGCGGCAAGGACCGGCGCACGATGCTTCCCATAGGGGTAGGAGAGCGGCTGCGAGAGCAGCTGCGGAAGGTGAAACAGCTGCACGAGAAAGACCTGGCCGACGGGTACGGACGGGTGCAACTACCCGGAGCGCTCCACCGGAAATACCGTCATGCCGACAGGGAATGGAACTGGCAGTGGGTGTTCCCCCAGCACCAGCGCTGGCGCAACGACGAAACCGGCGAGCAGGGCCGGCATCACCTGGATCCGAGCCTGGTGCAAAAAGCGATTCGTCGCGCCGTGATTGCGGCAGAAATCAGGAAGCCCGCCACCTCCCACAGCTTCCGCCATTCCTTTGCCACCCATCTCCTGGAGCGGGGGCATGACATCCGCACGATTCAGGAACTGCTCGGCCACAGCGACATCCGAACCACAATGATCTACACCCACGTGCTCAACCGCGGCCCCTTCGGCATCAGCAGCCCAGCGGACACTCTGTGACACAACGTACAAATCTTAGGCGGATCCGCCTAAGATACTCCGGCATTCACGCCACAACGCGGGACATCCTGCAACCAGGCCCATTTCAACCACTCCTTCCCCAATCGCCAGCGGCTTAGGCGGACAACCGAGGAACCCGAGGGGACTTAGGCGGGTCCGCCCAAA
>VGPU01000037.1 GCA_016882525.1 Cyanobacteria bacterium M_surface_10_m2_119
CGGAGACGTACCCAGACCTTAGGGCGACCTGTCTTCAGGGTGCCGGCCAGTGGCGCGCCAGCTGCTGCTGCCACTGCTGGGCCAGGGCCGCGGCACTCGGGGGCTGCAGCGGCGGCAGCTGGGCCAGCACCGGCACGCCGCCCAGCTGCTCGAGGGTGCGGGGGTTGTCGGCGTGGGGCGGCCCGTTCAGCACCAGCCCCAGCACGGGGATGCCCCGCCGTTCCAGGGCTTCCAGCGACAGCAGGGTGTGGTTGAGGGTGCCCAGGCCGCTGCGCGCCACCAGCAGCACCGGCAGTCCCCAGCGCTGCAGTTGCTGAATCTGCAGCCAGTCGCGCCGGAGGGGCACCAGCAGCCCCCCGGCTGTCTCCACCACCAGGGGCCCCTCGATCGCCGGCAGGGCGAGGTGTTCCAGCGCGATTGTCACGCCATCGCGCTCGGCGGCCCAGTGGGGGGAGAGCGGTTCGCTCAGGCGGTAGGCCTCCGGCAGCAGACGATCCGGCGGCAGATCGAGCAGCCGCTGCACGGTCTGGCGGTCGCCGCCCCCCTCCAGGCCGCTCTGCACCGGTTTCCAGTAGTGGGCGCCGAGCCCCTGCACCAACCAGGCGCTCACCAGGGTCTTGCCCACATCGGTGTCAGTGCCGCACACCACCAGCCGCCGGGGCAGGCCTAGGGCAGGCGTTGTCCCACCAGCATCAGCACCTCCCATGTGACCCCTTCGTCGCTCGGCCAATGCTGCAACAGCCGCCGCAGCTGATCGCCGGGCAGCCGCGGTGCCGGGCTGGTCAGGGCCCCGATCGCCCGCAACGAGCCGAGAAAGCGGCGCCCGTCGAGGGGACGCTGACTGAAGCGCAGCTGGCGGCAGTGGCGCACGGCCAGGGCCTCGTGGGCCACTGCCGCCAGGGCCGGGGCTGGCGGCAGGGCCAGGCCGGTGAAGGGCACCTCCGCCGCGCGGGCCGCCCGGTGCCACTGGGGAAAGCTGCCCGCCGTGGGCACTGCCAGGGCCAGCCAGCCCCCGGGGGCCAGGGCCTGGCACCACTGCCGCAGCGCCGCGGCCGGCTCGCCCAGCCATTGCAGGGCGAAGCTGGAGCCCAGCAGCCCCGTCCCCCTCAGCTGCGGCGGCAGGCCCCCGTTCAGATCCCACAGGCAGTGGCCGTGCTTGCTCGCGAGGCTGTTGTGGGCCAGCAGCTCCGGGCAGAGGTCGAGTTGCAGCAACGGGCGCTCCAGGCCCTGCCGCTGCAGCGCCTCCCCCAGCAGGCCGGTGCCGGCCCCCAGGTCGGCGGCCGGTCCCGGCGGCAACGGCAGGGGGGCAATGTGGTGGGCGAGCCGCCAGGCCACGGCCCGCTGCAGGCCCGCCTGCTGGTGGTAGTCGGCGGCCCGGCGCCCGAAACCGGCCCGCACGGCGGTGCTGCCCGGGGCTGGCTGCGGCGTCAGAGGGCGTCGATCCACGCGATCACATCCCGCACCAGCGGCGTTCCCAGCAGGCTGTGGCCCGCCTCGGGGTAGGTGAGCACCTGGGCCTCAGGGCGCTCCTGGCGCAGCAGGGCCCGGGCCTCCGGCACCACGATCCGGTCGGCTCCCGCCTCCACGATCAGGCAGGGCGTGGCCGGCGGCAGGCCTTCCGGCAGGCCGCGGCGACTGGCCAGGAGGTCGAGGTCGGCCAACAGCTGCTGGCGCCCCCGCTGGCTCAGCGGGGCGTCGAGGATGGTGCTGGGCAGCTGCTCGAGCACCTGGGGAGCGGCGGCCTCCGCCAGAAACTGGCTCAACATCGCTGCGGCGTCCTCGCTGGCCAGGGCCTGGCGCATGCCCCCCAGGGCCGTCTCCAGCCGGCGGCCTTCCCGGCCATCGGGCAGGAAGCGGCCGAAGCTGGCCAGCAACACCACCGCATCCGCCTCAGCAAGCACGGCGGCTGGGAGCAGGTGCGGCCCCAGGGAGTGGGCGATCACCACCCGCCGGGGCTTCCCCCCGGCGCCGGCGTCTGCGCCAGCCCCCAGGCCACTCTCCAGGCCAGCCCCGAGGCTGGTATCCCAGGCGGCGGCCCGGGCCGGCTGAATCCCGTAGCCCCGGTCGGGGGTGAGCCACTGCCAGCCCAGGGGTGCCGCCGCAGCGGCGAACGGCTCCCACCCCCGGCTGTCGCCGGCCCAGCCATGCATGGCGATCACCTGGGTGGGTGGGCGCTGGGTCATCCGCTGCGGTCGTCAGGTGGGGGTGATCGGGGGGAGGGTGGTCGGGGCAAGGGCCGCGGGCGAGCCCAGGGCCTCGAGCAACCGCTCCAGGCTGCCGGTGGGTAGATCGTGGCGCAGTACCAGCCGCAGCCGGGCCGTGCCCTCCGGAACGGTGGGCGGGCGGATCGCCACCACCAGCAGCCCCGCCTGCTCCAATCGCTGCTGCAGGGCCAGGCTGCGCCCATCGTCGCCCACCAGCAGCGCGAGCACGGGTCCGCTCCCCGGGGGCCGCGGCCAGCCTGCCGTCTCCAGCCGATCCCGCCAGCGGCCCGCCCGCACCTGCAGCGCGGCTCCCGGGTGTGCACCGGCGGCCTCGGCCTCCTGCAGCAGCTGGAGGGCTGCCAGGGCACCCGCCGCCAGCGGCGGGGCCAGGGCCGTGGTGTAGCGGAAGGGGCCACTGCTCTGCAGCAGCCAGTCCCCCACCAGCGCATCCCCCGCGAGGAAGGCGCCGCCGCTGCCGAAGGCCTTGCCGAAGGTGCCGCTGATCAGGGCGATGCTGGCTTCGCCATGGCCCAGGCCGCGGCCGCCGCGCCCCAGCACCCCGAGGGCATGGGCCTCATCGAGCAGCAGGGCGGCGCCGTGGCGCGCGCACAGCGCCGCCAGCGCCGGCACCTCCGGACTGGTGCCCTCCATCGAAAACAGGCTCTCGCTGAGCACCAGCAACCGCCGCTGTGGCGCCGTCCGCCGGGCGGCCTGCAGCCGCCTGTCCAGATCGGCGAGGTCGCTGTGGGCGAAGCGCTGCAGCCGGGCACCGCTGGCGCGCACGCCGGTGAGCAGGGAGGCGTGGATCAGCCGGTCGGCCAGCACCAGGGTGTGGCGATCGGCCAGGGCGATCACCGCGGCGAGGTTGGCCTGAAAGCCGCTGGGAAAGAGCAGCACCCGCTCCCGCCCCAGCCAGGCAGCCAGCTCCCGCTCCAGGGCCGTGTGCACCGGCCGGGTGCCGCTCACCAGCCGCGAGGCGCCGGCGCCGGTGCCCTCGCGGGCCGCTGCGGCCTGGGCGGCGGCCACCACGGCGGGGTGCCGGCTCAGGCCCAGGTAGTCGTTGCTGGCCAGATCCAGCAGGGGGCGAGGCGTTCCCGCGGGTGTGCAGTCGTCTGCCTCCTCGAGGCTCGCCGCCTCGGGGCCGGGCTGCAGCCCCCGCAACCGGCGCCGGCGGCTGGCCGGGATGGCCGCCAGCTGACGGCTGAGGGCGTCACGCCAGTGGCCGGCTTCGGGGTGGTCTGGAGGCATGGCCAGGCGGCAGATCCCGATCGGGACGCGTTCAAGCGCGGTGAGCTCGCCTCAGGTTGTCAGGCCGGGGCGTGTGAGGTCGGTTCGGGTGGGCGACCTGGCTTGTGCGTCGCCCCCAACGGCCGCTGCCCCGGGTCGTTGCTGACCGGCCGCCCCGTTGCCAGGTGCGCCGGGTGTTGGGAACCCTCGATGGTCGGGATCTGGCCCGGGTGGAGCTGGCGCTGCGCCAGTGGCTGGAGCTGGCCTGAGCGCTCACCCACGCCGCCCATAGGATGGCCCCATGACCCCAGCCGCCCTCAGCACGCCCGATCAGGCGCTGGATCTGGCCACGCTCTTCCCCTTCCCCCTCGACGGCTTCCAGCTCGAGGCGATCGATGCCCTCAACCAGGGCCACTCGGTGGTGGTGAGTGCCCCCACCGGCAGCGGCAAGACCCTGGTGGGCGAGTACGCCATCCATCGCGCCCTGGCCCATGGGTGCAAGGTGTTCTACACAACGCCGCTCAAGGCGCTCTCCAACCAGAAGCTGCGCGACTTCCGCGAGCAGTTCGGCCACGAGCGCGTGGGCCTGCTCACCGGCGATCTCAGCCTCAACCGCGAGGCCCAGGTGGTGGTGATGACCACCGAGATCTTCCGCAACATGCTCTACGCGGAGATCGACCACCCCGACAACGACCCGCTCGAGGGGGTGGAAGCGGTGGTGCTCGACGAGTGCCACTACATGAACGACTCCCAGCGGGGCACCGTGTGGGAGGAGTCGATCATTCACTGCCCGCCCTCGATCCAGCTGGTGGCGCTCTCGGCCACGGTGGCCAACGCCGGCCAGCTCACCGACTGGATCGAAGCGGTGCACGGCCCCACCCGGCTGGTGCACAGCGACCACCGGCCGGTGCCCCTGGCCTTCAGCTTCTGCAGCGCCAAGGGCCTGCACCCGCTGCTCAACGAGGCCGGCACCGACCTGCACCCCAACTGCAAGGTGTGGCGCGCCCCCAAGGGCAACCGCCGCAAGGGCCCGAAGATCCCCAAACCGCCCCAGCCCGAGGCGCCGCCCCTGGCCTTCGTAGTGGCCCAGATGGCCGAGCGCGACATGCTGCCGGCGATCTACTTCATCTTCAGCCGCCGCGGCTGCGACAAGGGCGTGCGCGACCTGGGCAAGCTCTGCCTGGTGACGCCCGACGAGCAGGCCCGGATTCGCCAGCGGCTCGAGGCCTTCGCGGACGCCAGCCCCGAAGCCGTGCGCGAGGGGCACGCCGAGCCGTTGCTGCGCGGCATCGCCTCCCACCACGCCGGCGTGCTGCCGGCCTGGAAGGAGCTGATCGAGGAGCTGTTCCAGCAGGGGCTGATCAAGGTGGTGTTCGCCACCGAAACCCTCGCCGCCGGTATCAACATGCCGGCCCGCAGCACGGTGATCTCGGCGCTCTCCAAGCGCACCGAGCGGGGGCACCGGCCGCTGATGGGCAGTGAATTCCTGCAGATGGCCGGCCGGGCCGGGCGGCGCGGGCTTGACTCCCAGGGCTACGTGGTGACCGTGCAGAGCCGCTTCGAGGGGGTGCGGGAGGCGGGCCAGCTCGCCACGGCGCCCGCCGATCCGCTGGTGAGCCAGTTCACCCCCAGCTACGGCATGGTGCTCAACCTGCTCCAGCGCTACGACCTGGCCAAGGCGCGGGAGCTGGTGGAGCGCAGCTTCGGGCGCTACCTGGCCACCCTCGATCTGGCCGACGACCAGGCCCGCATCGCCGAGCTGCAGTGCCAGCTGGCCGCCCTGCAGGCCAGCAGCGGCCTGGTGGCGGCCGACAGCGGCGAGGAGCCCGAGCCCTGGGACCAGCTCGAGGACTACGAGAAGCAGCGCGGCCGCCTGAGGGAAGAGCGGCGCCTGCTGCGCACTCTGCAGCACCAGGCGGAGGAAACCCTGGCCCACGAGCTCACCCTGGCCCTGCAGTTCGCCAGCGAGGGGTCGCTGGTGAGCCTCAAGGCGCCCCAGCTCAAGGGGCGGGTGGCGCCGGCGGTGATCGTGGAGAAGGTGCCGGGGCCGGGGCAGTTCCCCCTGCTCCTCTGCCTCACCGACGACAACCTCTGGATCCTGGTGCCCTGCAGCGCGGTGGTGAGCCTGCACGCCGAGCTCAGCTGCCTGCAGGTGAGCCAGGTCGAGGCCCCGGAGCTGCGCCGGATCGGCGAGCACCACCATGGCGACCAGGCCAGCGGCGGCCTCGCCCTGGCGGTGGCCTCGATGGCCCGCCGTTACGACATGGCCACCCCCCAGTACGACCTGGCCGGCGAGGTGCGTGCCCAGGCGGAGCTGGTGCGCGAGCTGGAGGACGCCCTGGAGCTTCATCCCGCCCATGGCTGGGGCGATCGCAAGCAGCTCAAGAAGGTGCGCCGGCGCATGGAGGAGCTGGAGGCCGAAATTGAAGAGCGCCAGCGGCTGCTGCACTTCCGGGCCAACCGCCACTGGGAGACCTTCCTGGCCCTGATTGAGGTGCTGCGCCACTTCGGCGGCCTGGACGGCGCCGACGGGCTGGAGCCCACCGAGGTGGGGCGCACCGTTGCCGCCCTGCGGGGCGACAACGAGCTATGGCTGGGGCTGGCGTTGATGAGCGGCCATCTCGATGCCCTCGATCCCGCTGAACTGGCGGCGGCGCTGGAGGCGATCTCCACCGAGGTGAGCCGGCCCGACCTCTGGGCCGCCTGGGGCCCGCCACCGGCGGTGGAGGAGGCCCTGCACGACCTGCGCTCGATCCGCCGCCAGCTGGATCGCCAGCAGGAGCGGGCCCGGGTCACCTTCCCGATCTGGTGGGAGCCCGAACTCACCGGTCTGGTGCATGCCTGGGCCAGCGGCACCAGCTGGAGTGAGGTGATCGCCAACACCTCGCTCGATGAGGGCGATGTGGTGCGCGTGCTGCGCCGCACCGTCGACCTGCTGGCCCAGATCCCCTACTGCGAGGCCGTGAGCCAGCAGCTGCGCGACAACGCCCGCCGGGCTCTGAAGGCCATCAACCGCTTCCCGGTGTGTGAGCTGGAGGATCTGGCGCCCGCCGGCCCGGCCTTCGCCAGCCCCCACAGCGATCCGGCATGACGCTGGCGGTGCCGTTGTGAGGCTGGAGCAGCAGCGGCGGATCCAGGTGCCCCTGGATGCGAGTCGGGCTGATGGCGTGACCCCTGCGCCTGGTATGAGCCCTGCATCCACGGCCGGGCAGCTGGAGGCGCTGGAGGCCTTTCTGGCCCGACCCCTACGGCCGCTGCGGGGGCTGCTGGATCCCGCCCGCCTGCAGGCCGCCCCTGGCGATCGTTACCTGTACCGCTCCCGCCCCTATGGCGTCGCCGGCTGGACCCTGCAGCCCCAGGTGACCCTGGAGGCCCGCTGGGATGGGGAGCAGCTCCACATCCGCCAGCTGGAGGCGCGGGTCGACGGCCTGGGCGACTGGCAGGATCGGCTCGACTTCGGCCTGGTGGCCACCATCCGCCCCCTGGAGGCAGCTGTTCTCCAGGCCGAGGCCCGGGTGTGGGCGGAGGTGCCGGCCGCGGCCGCTCCCCTGGCGGCGCCGGTGCTGCGGCTGGCGCTGCAGCAGCTCCTCGATCGCCTGGAGCGCCGCTGCCAGCGGGGGCTGCGCCGCCGCGCCGAGGCCTGGATGAGCCGGCCGGTCCAGGCCGCGTAGGCTGCGCAGCCGCCCTCCCGCCGTCGCTTGGCCCCGTCCACCCTGGTGCTGCACGTGGGAATCCACAAGACGGCCTCCACCTACATCCAGCACCGGCTCAAGCGCAACCAGCCCTTCCTGCGCCAGCACGGGCTGCT
Source organism: Cyanobacteria bacterium M_surface_10_m2_119 (assembly GCA_016882525.1). GTDB lineage: Bacteria > Cyanobacteriota > Cyanobacteriia > PCC-6307 > Cyanobiaceae > NIES-981. The sequence continues at coordinate 7,240 of VGPU01000037.1, forward strand.
CTACCCCAAGAAGCGCCGCGACCACCTGCGCCTGGTGAAGGCCCTGCGCCAGGGCAATTTCCGCCCCTGGGGCAACTTGCTGGAGCGGGCCGAGCGCAAGGGCTGCCAGCCGCTGGTGTCGGCCGAAATCCTCTCGCTGGTGCTGGCGGAGCCGAGCCGCAGCGCCCCGGGCGGCACGGTGCTGACGGACCTGCTGCGGTTTCTGGCGGCGCGCGGGGTGGAGCTGGAGCTGGTGGCCTTCCTGCGCGACCAGCCCGCCTACCTCAACTCCCGCTACACCCAGCTGATCAAGCGCTTCTACTTCGCCAGTTCCTTCGAGCGCTACGTGGCCCACACCATGCGCGTTGGCGGGGGGAGTGCCTGCGATTTCGAGGAGCTGTTCGGTGAGGCCCTGGCCAGCCCCCAGGTGCGCTGCAGCTTTCTGCCCTTCCGCTCAGGCGATGGCGACCCCTGTGAGCGCTTGCTGCAGGCCGTGGGGCTGAGCAGCTGCGCCGGGCTCCAGCCGCTGGATCAGCGGGCCAATGCCCAGCCGGGCTGGCAGGCGGTGTGGATTGCCCAACGGCTGGCCCGCCTCCTGCGCGACCTGCATCCCCAGGCCTGGCGCAGCCCGATCTGCAAGCGCCGCATCCGCGAGGCCCTCGAGCGGCTGGCGCAGGAGCAGGGCTGGCAGGCCGAGCCCTTCCAGGGGCTCAACGAGCCCCTGCTCGTCCGCCTGGAGGAGCGCTATGGCGCCAGCAACGAGCGCTTCGCCCAGCGGGTGTGGGGCTGCAGCTGGCGGGAGCTGTTCCCCCGGCCCGTTCCCCAGCCCAGCCCCCAGGCCCCCCGCGATCGGGCGGAGCGGCGCGCGCTGCTGGCCGTGGCCGAGCGGCTGCTGGCGGAGGGGCTGGGCGGGGCTTCTCCGGGGTAGGCCGCTGTGGGTGAAGGCGCTGGGGCTTAAGTCGCCGCGTCCAAGGGAAAGGGAATGCGCTGGAAGCTGATGCCGTCGTGGCGGCGGCGGCCGCGCGCCTTCACGGCGCTGGCGCCGGCCTCCACCAGCAGGGCCACATCGCCATTGGCGAAGCGGGCCAGGTCGCTGTAGCCACTGAAGCTGCCGGGGCCGTCGCCATAGCCAAAACCCCGGCTCCAGGTCTGGCCGTTGTCGCGGCTGAGCCGCAGCCGGCCGTTGGTGCGCTGCTGCAGGTCGACCGGATTGGAGAAGAGCAGGGTGGCCTGGCGGTTTGCGCCGAAGGAATAGGTGAGCAGGCTGGCCTGGCAGCCGTTGCGCGGTTCGATCAGCTGGGGGTCGGGGCCGCTGCTGGCCATGGTGAGGCCGCCGTCGTTGCTGATGCTCACGATGCGCCGGCCACCGTTGCTGCGGCTGTTGAGCATCAGGCGGCCATCGCCCAGTTCGGCCACCGTGCATTCGCTCGAGGGGCTGTAGCTGGCCACCGCCCCCACCCGCCAGCTCTGGCCGCCGTCGTCGGAGAGCAGCAGGTGGGAGGCGCTGCCGCCGCCGCGGCGGCCGTGCCGGGCGGGCACCACGATACGGCCGGCGGCGGGCTCCAGCTGCTTCACGATGCCGTGGCCGGGGCCGATGCCATACCAGGGCTTCCAGCCCCGCAGCCGCACCTGGTCGGTGATGTCGCGGCTGGGGGCCCAGCTGCGGCCGTCGTCGTCGGAGTGGGTGATGCGCACGTAGCGCTTGCCCCGGTTGGCCTCGCGCTTCACCGAGGCATTCCAGAGCCACAGCAGCAGGATGCGGCCGCTGGGCAGCACCACCGGCAGGGGAATCTTGCAGGGGTTGGGGCCGTCGTTCGCCAGCACCTGCAGGGGACCCCAGCTGCGGCCGCCATCGCTGGAGCGGCGCAGCACCACGTCGATGTTGCCCTCGTCCTTGCAGTTGTCGACGCGGCCGCCGCAGAAGGCCAGCACCGTGCCGGCCTGGGTGATCGCCAGGCCCGGCGTGCGGTAACAGCTGTAGCCCCCCTCGCCGGCGATGAAGGGATCGCTCACCAGCCGGCCATCGCTGCCGCCGTCGCCGCCGGCCGGGCGCCCCGGGGCGGAGCGGGCCCTGGACTCCGCCGCCAGCAGGGTGCCGAGGCTGGCCGTGGAGAGGCCGACCAACAGCTGGCGGCGGCTGAGGGGTCCCATGGGGATCAGGCCTGGTCACCCACGGTAGGGTGAGCGCCAGGATCTGGATGGCTCCCGCGCCCATGCCCTCCCTGTCGCCCCCGCAGGACCTCGAGCCGATCCTTGACCTGCGCGACGCCTCCAAAGTGGTGGTGGAAGGGGTGAATCGCACCTTCCCGGCGTTCCGCAACCTCTCTCTCAAGGTGTACCCGGGGGAGCGCCTGGCGGTGTTCGGGGTGAATGGCGCCGAGGCCCGATCCCTTGTGGCCTGCCTCAGTGGGGTGGAGCCCCTGGATTCGGGCAGCCTGGACCAGGGGGGATCGGTGTCCTGGCCCATGGGCACCAACGATGCCTTCTCCGGCAAGTTGTCGGGGTATGTGAATGCTCGCTTTGCGGCCGAGGTTTACAGCCAGCCGGGGGAGATCGAGGCAGACCTGCAGCTGATTCAGGAGTTGGCCGATATTCCGGAGACGGTGTATCACAAGCCCTTTGGCGATTGGCCGGCGGCCCTGAAGGATTCCCTCCGGCTGGCCGTATCGCTGGCTTTTGCTTTTGATGTGGTCACCGTGGCGCGGCTCGCTGGGTGGGATCACCGCGCCATTCATCCCCGGGCAGTGCGCATCCGCGAGTGCTTTGAGCAGCGGATCGATGGCCGCACCCTCGTGGTGTGTGCCAATGGCCAGAATGGATTTGCCCTCGACTATTGCGAGCGTGGTCTGGCCTTGGTCGATGGCCTGGTCGTTTACGAGGGGGATCCGGAGATCTGTCTGGAGCTGGTGAAGGAAGAGGCCAAGCGCCAGAAGCAACAGCGTCGCCAGCGGATCAACCGACGGATTTCAAGTCTCGTCGGTGTTGACGACCCGGATGCCGCTGACGGGGATGATGAGCTGGGTGACGACCTCGGCGATGAGGGGTTTGCCGATGATTCCACGTCCCGATCGGGCGGCAACGGGGTGCTGATCGTCGGTGCCGGCAGCAGCGGTTCCCAGGTTCCCGGGCATGCCTGAGGCGAGCATGCGGGAGCTGGTGATCCACGCCGGCACCCACAAGACGGCCAGCTCCTACATCCAGAGCAGGCTGGCAGCCAATCAGGAGCAGCTCGGCCAGGGGGGTGTGATCGTTCGCTATCCCGGCCCGCCGTCACGGAAGCACAAGCCCCTGGCCGCGGCCCTGGCCAAGGAGCGTTGGCCCCTGTGGAGGCGCTATCTGCGCGGGCTGCCTGCCGAGACTCCGCGGGTGCTGCTCAGCGCCGAGCAGTTCACCCAGCCTCTGGTCAGACGCCGCCGCCTCGCGGCGCTCGTCGAGCTGCTGGAGCAGGCGGGCTTCCGTCTCCATGTGCTCTGTTTCCTGCGCGATCAGCCCGACTACATCAACGCCCGCTATGTGCACTCCAGCCGGCGGCTCTATCACTGCCAAGACTTCGACACCTATGTGCAGGTGCAACTGGCTGAGCGCCAGCACATCTACGACTACAGCCTGCTCTTCTCCCCTCTGTTGAGCCATCCCGGGGTGCGGTGCACCTTTCTGCCCTACAGCTCCGCCTTCGGGGATCCCTTCGAACGGATGCTGGAGGCGCTTGGCGTGACGGCCCCGCCGCAGGGATGGGCCGCGGCCGATCCGAGCAAGGGCAACGTGCAGCCCGGCTGCCGGGGGGTGTGGCTGGCCCGGGCCGTGGGTGAGCGGCTGCAGGCCCTGGGGGTGCCGGGCCGTGCCCTGGCCAACACCGGCGCCGCGGTGCGGCGGATCGCCGAGGCCCAGGGCTGGCAGGACGACCGCTACTGCGGCTTTGACGCTGCGGCGGCCGAGGCGGTCTCCTCCCACTACAGCGCCTCCAACGACGCCTTCGCCCAGCGGGTGTGGGGCTGCCGCTGGCGGGACCGGGTTCCGGTGGTGCCCATGGACCGGCGCCAGTACGAGCCCCCGGCCGGGGGCCCCGAGCGGGAGGCGCTGGAGCGGCTGGTGGATCAGGCCCTGGCCGATCTTGCCGCTGGCAACAGGTGTCTGGCCAAGGCGCTGCGAAACACCCCCCTTACCATGACTCCCACACGCTCGGCCTGATCCATGCCCCGCCGCACTCCCCGGTTTGTGCTGGCCCAGCTGTTGCTGCAGGTGCGGGTGGTGTCCGCCGTGGCGCGGCGGGAATTGCAGTTGCGCGCCGCGAAAGGGCTGTTCGGTCTGGTGGGGGTGTTCCTGGAGCCCCTTGCCCTGATCGCCACCTTCCTGGCCCTGCGCATCTTCCTGCGGGGGGCTGGGGACGGCACTTACATCAACATCGCCCTGTGGCTGGCCATGGGCTTCGTGCCCTTCTTCATGTTTGCCGACATCGCCATCAAGGCCATCGGCGGCGTGGAGAAGAACAGCGAGCTTTACTTCTACCGCCGCCTGCGGCCCCTGGACTCGCTGATGGGCAACGCCCTCGTGCTGGCCCAGATCTTCGGGTTCCTGCTGCTGCTGTTTGTGGTGGGGGTGTCGGCGTGGGAATGGCGGTTTCCGATCGTGGACCTCGGTTCCGTGATCTTTGTTTTTGTGGGGATTGCGTTGGTGGGTTTCGGGGTCGGTCTCACCACCCTGGTGTTGGGGAAGAGGCTGCCCGTGGTGGCCTGGGTGATTCAGCTGTTCCTGCGGCGCATCCTGCTCTGGACATCCTGCATCTTCTTCTCCATCAGCATCGTTCCGGATGTATTCAGGCCCTGGATTCTCTGGAATCCGATTGCCCATGGCGTGGAACTGCTGCGCATGGCCGTGAATCCGGCCTACCCCGCCCCCGGGGTGAGTGCCACCTATTTCTGGGTGTGGGTGATCGCTTCACTGGGTGTGGGGCTGTTCATCTATGGCAATAACGAGGAATTGCTGTTCAGTGTTGAGAATCCCGAGGCTGCACTCGCCGACGGTGACGACGGTTGAGACGGGCGTAATTCCAGCGTCCCTCTGATGCCCCTTGGCGCCACTGATAAGCTTTGCGCCACAGCGTTCGGTCGTTAGGTTTTGATCCAGCCCTCCCGCTCGCAGTTTTCCCTCGCCCAGGCTGGCCGTTCCCCCTCGGGGCGAAGCCTGTCCCGCAGGCGCAGGGCTGGCGAGCGGCTGCAGCGCCTGCGCGAGTGGGCCGATGAACTGGGGCAGCGGGTGGTGGCCATCGTGGCCTTCCCTGGTTCGGCTGAAGGTGAAGAGGTCGGAGCCGAGGATGCTGCCAGCGATCGCAGATCCTCTACCAGCCTGCGCAGCCGCCTGAGGGCACCCTTGGAGCCGATGCTGCGCCTGCCGGTGCCCGCCCTGCTGGCTGGGGTGGTGGTACTCGGCTCGGCGCTCTACTTCTTCGGGATCGGCCGCAACCGCTACACAGTGCCCTCCAGCTTCATTGTGCGTCTGCCGGAGGCACCGGTGGCCTCGGGCTCGAGCCTGCTGGGCACCACCCTGGCAGGCCCCACGATGCTTGGATCTTTGGAGGATGGTCGTTTCCTCGCCGTGTATCTCACCTCTCCCGAGGTGATGAAGCGGGTGTTCCTGAAGCTCCAGCCGGAATCCACTTGGGGCAAGCGGGCCCCCGATCCCTTCGCAGGCCTGCGCAAGGGCGCCAACTTCGACCAGCAGCTCTCCTTTTTCCGGCGCCAGGTGTATGTGGTGCCCCAGGACCTCACCGGTGTGATCAACCTCACCACCGTGGGCCTGGCACCCGAACCCTCCTACCGGCTCAACCGGTTGCTGCTGGATGAGGCCGAGCAGTTCCTCAACCGGGTGAATCAGAGCATCAGTGCCAACCAGCAGTCGTTCTCCGAGCAGGAAACGGTGCGTGCGCGCCAGCGCCTCGACAAGGCCACCGAGGCGTTCAATGCCTTCAAGAACCAGTACGGCGAGGTGAACCCGGCGTTGTCTGCGCAAGGTGCCAGCAACTACCTCACCCAGCTCGAAAGCAAGCTTGTGGAACTCAAGGTGGAGGAGGCCAGCCTCAAGCGCCAGTTCCTCGATCCCAATTCGCCGGAGGTGGCCACGGTCACCGACCAGGTGCGCGAACTCGAGCGGCAGATCAGCGAGGAGCGGGCCCTGCTGGTGGGGCCTGACGGCAAGGACTTCAACACGATCGTGGCCGAGGGCTCCAAGCTGGAGACCGAGGTGACCCTTGCCACCGAGGCCTTGAAGTCGGCCATCAACTCGGCCAACAACAACCGCCAGCGCACCCAGCAGCAGGTGAAGTTCCTGGTGCGCCTGGCGGAGCCCGCCGTGCCCCAGATGCAGAACGTGAACTGGCGCTGGCAGGGCTTCCTGGCGGTGCTGGGGATCCTGGTGGTGCTCTGGGGCCTGGGCACCTTCGCCCTGGGCATCGTCGATCGCCGTTGAGCGAGGGCCCTTACGGCTGGCTCAACCGGCCTCAGCTGCAAGCGGAGGCGGAGCGCCAGGCTGAGCATCTGCGTGCTGCCAGTCGGCCCCCGGAATCCCTGCGCCGCAGTGAGTTGGAGCTGCTGGGGCCGCTGCACTGGCCCGAGCGCCACCACACTCTGCTCGAGGCCCACGACCCGGGGCCGGAGGTGGCCCTGCTCACGGTGGCCAATGACCGCTTCGCCCGCGGCCTCGAAGCCCTGCTGCTTAGCTTGCGGGCGGTGTATCCCACCCTCACGGCGCCGGTGGTGGTAGCCCACGAAGGGAGTCTCGGCCCGTTTCTGCAGCGGCGGCTGGCGGCGATTCATCCCCTGCTCACCTTTGTGCAGCCCGAGCCGGCCTGGGCCGCCAGCCTGCCCAGCGATTCCCACAACCGCCGGCGGATCGGCCTGCTGGGCTATCTCAACAGCCATGCCCTCAGCCTGCGCGGTTACCGGCGGGTGCTGGTGCTCGACTCCGACCTGCTGATCACCGGTGCCCTCGATCCCCTCTGGGCCGATGGCGAGGTTGGGGAGGCCTTCAGAGCGGTGCCCGACTGCGGCGATCGCCCCTGGGCGGCGGTGTCGCCCCACACCGGCCGGCCGGTGCTCAACTCCGGCGTGGTGTCGGTTCCCGGCTGGGCGCTCACGGCGGCCTGGGAGGGGCGGATGGAGGCGCTGATCCGGCGGGCCGCCGAGCCGGTGTGCCCACTGCTCGATCGCTTCGCCGACCAGAAAGTGTGGAACCAGTTGCTGGCGGATCAGTCTGTGGAGCTGCTGCCGCTCAATTTCAACTGCAACGTGAAATATCTGGTGCAGTACCTGGCGGGCTGCGCCGAGGGGCTCTCGGTGGTGCACTTCGCCGGGCCCAAGCCCTGGCTCACCTGGCCCTGGGTGGAGCCGGAGTTGGGTGAGCAGCGCCCCGGGGCGGTGGGGGATCCCCTGTTCTGGAACCGCCACTATCGCCAGCAGCTGATGGCCTGGCGGCTGCGGCTTCACTCCGAGCTGCAGGCCGCAGCGCCGCCGCTGCCGCTGGGGCCCGCGCGGCTGGCGGCCGACCCCTGGGCCCTGGCCGCCGCGCCCGACGGGAGCCGCCACCTGCTGCTGGCTGAGCCCGAGCTGTTCGGTCCGGGCTGGCCCGATCAGCCCGTGTGGCCCCCAGGCTGGGCTGCGGCGCTCGAGGCCTTGGCTTCTTCGGAGATGCCGCTGCAGCTCTGGGCACCCCTGGAGTGGGAGCCGGCGCTGCGGGGCCTGCCCCTGCCGGCGGGGGCGCAGTGGCGCTGGCTGTTGATCGAGGCACCCTTCAGCCCCTCCCTGGCCGCGGGCGACGACCTGATCGCCGAGGGGGGCGCCTGGAGCGGGGGCTTCGAGCCCTGGAGCGAGCCGCTGCTGCCGGCTCTGGAGCGGGCGGTGCGCCGCCGCCTCACGGCCGCCGGCATCGGCCCTGTGCACGGCCCGTAGGATTGGCCAAATCCCGGTGCCGGCATGCCCAAGGGGAAGCGCTCCCGTCCGCAGAAGCCCGCCTCGCGTAAGCGCAGGCCCAGCCTCTTGAGCCGCCTGGCCAGCCCCTTCAAGCGGCTGCTTGGCCTCGGCCGCAAGCCCCGCAAGGGCAAGCCCTCAGCCCGTGCGGCCCTGCTCCCCGGTGGCGGCCAGAAGCGCACCCTGGCCCAGTGGAAGGAGCTGCGCCGCCGCACCACTGCCGAGGTGAAGGCCCACCTCGCCGAGCAGCAGCCCGTGCCGGCGATCAAGAAGCTCACTCGCGCCCTGCTGGAGGACCCCCAGCACCCCGCCTACCACGAGCTCCTGAAGAAGGCCGTGGAGCAGCGCCGCCAGCGGCGGATCAAGGCGGGCCGCAAGGACCCCTGGGCCGAGCTGCCGAAGGATCTCAAGCAGGAGGCCCTTCAGCTCGAAGCCTTCAGTGCCTACGTGGATGAGCTGGAGCAGCTGTTCGACAAAGCTGGCATCCCGCCCCTGAGTGCGCCGCCGCCGCCGGAGGAGCGACAGGCCCGCAAAGGCAAGGCCAAAGCGGCCAAAGGGAAGGGCCTGAAGCCGGCCGCCTGAGGGGCCCATGCCCCAGGCCAGCATCGGCATTGCCATCACCACCTACAACCGCCGCGCGCAGCTGCTGAAGCTCGTGGAGAGCATCCGCGAGCACTGCACCAGGCCTGTGCATCTGGCGGTGTTTGACGACGGCAGTCGGGATGGCTCCGTTGCTGCCGTGGCACCACTGGTGGACATGGTGCTGGAGGCCCCGAACGGGGGGATACCGGTGAACAAGAACCGGGCCCTGTTCTATTTCCTGGCTCTGCGTCCGGTGGAGCAGTTGATCCTGCTGGAAGACGATGTGGTGGTGACCAGCAGGCGCTGGTTGCGCCTCTGGAGCCGGGCGATCCGGCGCCACGGCCATATCAATTTCAGTTCGCCCCGCTGGCCCCGCGACAATCCCCAGTTCCATGGCCGGCTGCTGGGGGGCAAAGCGACGGCCCGATCGCCGGAGCGCTGGAGCATTGTTTCGGGTGCCTGCTGCGGCTGTGATGCGGCGGTGCTGCGTCAGCGGGTGGGGTACGTGAATCCCCGCTTTCGGGGCTATGGCTATGAGCACATCGAGTGGACCCGCCGCTTTCTGCTGGCCGGCCACGGCGGCCGTCAGCGGGGGGAGCACCGCTGGAGTTATCTATCGCTGCCCCACGGGCTGGCGTTTCAGGAGTCGGTGTCGAACCGGGACGCTGATGCGATTGCCCGCAATGCGGCCGTGATGGCTGAGCTGCAGGGGGCTGGGGGGTTTGTGCCGCGGCCCTGGCGCGACGAGGAGGAGCGGAAGCGCTTCCTGGCACCCTTTGCCCGTTGGTTCAGTCCGGGCTGAGACCGGCCAGCAGTTGGCGGGCCCGGGCCACAAAGCTGTGCTGCTGGCGCACACAGCGGGCCACGCGGCTGAGCAGCAGGGGCTGGGCCCGCAGGGCGCGGGCCTGCTCCAGGCTGGCGCGTGGATCGGCGCTATCGGGGTGGCGCACCACGGCGGCTTCCAAGTCGGGCGGGCAGCCCGGAGCTATGTCGGTGATCACCGGCACGGCGCAGGCGAGCACGTCGAAGACGCGGTTGTTCAGGTAGCCGTAGTCGGCCATCGCCTGGTGGTGGTCGTTGAGCACGGCCAGGGCGCGGCGGTAGCGGGCCGGCAGCTTGTGGTTGGCGATGCTGCTGGCCTCGGGCTGCAGGCCCAGCTCCTCCCAGCCGGCACCGATCAGCTCCAGGGGCAGGCCGGCCCGGTGGAAGGCCCGCACGATCGGCCTGCTGACTCCGCGGGTGTTGCCCACAAACAGCACCCCGCCGCTCGCCGGCTCCGGCCGCCCCACGTGCCAGAACCCGGTGGCCTGGAGCAGGGGGCTGGCGGGGCGACCGCTGAGGCGGGCGATGCGGGGCGTGTCCTGGGTGCTGGCCACGAACAGCCGGTCGTAGGCGGCCAGCTCGGCGGCGGTGGGATCCAGGGGCCAGCTGATCAGCCAGAGCGCCTTGCAGGCGTAGGCCTGGCGGGCGAGCCAGCTGGCGGGTGGGGCGTACTTGCCGCGCAGCACCAGCAGGGAACTGCCGGGCGGTGGCGGTGGGGCCTTGCCGTGGTTGTCGCGGTAGAGCAGGCGGGATGTCACACCCAGCTGCTGCAGCCCGAGCTGCAGCCCCCGGGCGAAGTGCACATCGCCCCAGCCGGCGTGGGCCTCGGGATCAGACGGCGCGGCGATCAGCAGGTCGAGATGACCCATGCTTGCGGTTCAGTCCCACAGGCGGGTCATGTCGTCTCGGGCGCTGAACCATTCGGCTGCCAAGGGGCCGCCCATGGTGCGCTGGTCGCGGAACCAGGGGCCGCCGAGGGTCCAGTGCAGCAGGGCGGAGCCCGGGGCGAGGGAGGGATCCTGCACATCCACCAGGTGGTTCCAGCGCTCCAGGGGCAGGGCACCGATGGCGTTGTCGTCGTTAAGCCAGTGGAAGCGATGCAGCTCCAGGCCCGTGGAGGTGTTCACATAGTCGGGAGTGAGGGCTGTGCAACGTGCTGTGTTGAAGAGCATCAGGGAGCTCCAGTTCTTCTTTTCGTAGCGGCTCTGCACTTCTCCCAGGAACTTCACCTCCTCGTTGGGCACATGCTGGTGTTGCACGACCATCACGGCGTAGTTCTCGTCGCGCAGTGCCCAGAGCTCGGCGATGTCGCTGCGGCAGAGCATGTCGCAGTCCATGAAGATGGCCCAGCCGTCGTAGTTCATCAGCCTGGGCACCAGAAAACGGCTGAAGGAGAACGCGGTGCTTTGGCGCGGATCCCGCTGCCGCCAGTAGAGGCCCTGGGCTTCCAGCTGGGGCGTCACCAGCGGAGTGATCGCCAGGGGCATGCTGCTGTGCTGATACAGGCTGTCGATCAGCACGTTGGTGGCGGCGCGCTCCCGCGGATCGAAGCCGATGAAGATTGGGATCGGCTGAACCATGGGGAGCGGCTTGTCTGCTGCTGCCTATTCTCCAGCCTGGCCCGGTTGCCATGCCGCACACGTCTGCGCCCCAGCCCAGCCCGCCGCCCCCGCTCCAGGCCGGGTTGCGGATCCACCGGGATCTGAACCGGCGCCAGGTGGTGTGCCAGCGCTTCGCGCTGCCCGGGGTGGCCGTGTATGGCTTTGTGGGCGGCTGCGACCAGGCCCAGCTGCTGCGGGCGCCGCAGGCGGGCAGCTGGTCTGCGCTCCTGGGGGAGGCGCTGATCGCGCTGGATGGTGCGGCTGCCGCCGATCCCAGCTTTCTGCTGGCCTTACCTTTGGCCTGGAGCCGGGGCCTGGTGGGGCCAGCCGAGGCGCCTTCTCTCCAGGCCCTGCAGGTGGCCGGCGCCACTCCCATCACCCTTGAGGCCTGGCCAGGGGCTGTGCCGGCTGCGCCCGCTGAACCCGCCCCACCGGCCCCCGCCTCCGCCCTGGCGGCTCTGCTGGCCCCCTACCGCGCCCTGCTGAGGGCCAGCGAACCCCTCGAGCCCGCCGCCGCCCTGCAGCTGCTGCAGCTGGAGCGCCAGCTTCGCCGCCAGCTTGCCCCGGCTTGCTGGCCGGCCCCGCAGGCCCTCGGTCGCCCCTTGCCCCTGGCCCGCTGGCTGGCTGAGCTGCCCGCGGAAGCCCCCGCCCTGCAACGCCTGGCCGACCAGCTGGTGGCGCTCCTGCACCTGCTGCCGGCGGCAGAGCAACCTGCCTACGCCGAAGCGCTGGAGCCCCTGCTGCTGGCGGGGTTGGAGCAGGCCGATCCGCTGCCCTGGCTTCGTCTGCTGGAGGCGCTGGTGGGCGGGATGAACAGCCGCCAGCCCCAGCTGGTGGCCGTGGCTGAGCGCTTGCGCTGGGCGGGCCTGGCGCGGGGTGCAGCCCTGGCGGATCCGGGTGCGCGGGGCCTGGCGTTGATGCGCCTGCTGCAGGCGCCGCTGGCCCAGGAGCAACCGGCCTGGCTGCAGGCCCTGGCGGCGGCCATCGATGCCTTGGTGGCGGCGATTGGCACGGCGGCGGACGCGGGCGATAAGGAGCAGAAGCGGGCCCTGCAGCGCCAGCTGGAGGCCACCGTGCTCGCCGGCGCCACCAACCTGCCGCTGCTGCAGGCCCTGTTGCCGGCCCTGGCGCCAGAGAGCGGCTACCGCCTGCCCAGCCTGCTGCCTCCCTCCGCCTGCCTGGTGCTGGTGAAGGGGGTGCTGCTGCTGGGCGACCCGGCGATCAGCCGGCTGGACCGGCCCTGGCGGTGGGGCCTGCTGGCGCTGTTGGAGCGGGGGCTGCCGCGCATCTGGTGGCAGGCGGATCTGCTGCAGAAGCTGCTGCACGATCTGCGCCGCTTCCCGCTGCACACCGCCTGGCTGCAGGCCGATAACGCCGAGCTGCTCCCGGCCCTGGTGCGCCTGCACAGCCGCGGCGTGGCGCCGCCCCCGCCATACAACGGTCCGGAACCGTTGCAGCTGCGGCCCCTGGCGCCGGAGGAGCTGCCCGGTGAACCGGAAGACCCCCGCCGGCTGCTGCGCCTGCAGCTCACCCTGCTGCTGCGGCTGGTGCGCGGCGAGGAGGAGCGTGGCGCCCTGCTGCGCCTGGCCGGGGCGGCGGGCAAGACGCCCCTGCTGCGCCTGCTCGATGGCGACGACGAGGAGGCCCTGGCCCTGGCGGTGGCCGCCGGGTTGCCGAGCCGGGCGGTGGGGCTGGCGCGGCTGGCGGCAGAGCGGGCCGGCGTGCCGGAGCTGCTGCCCGTGCTGCTGCCCACGGGCGTCGGCGTGCAGGCAGTGTTTGCGGACTGCCTGGCCCTGTGGCGCCAGCAACTGCCGCCGCCGGCCCCGCGGCCCACCCTGCCGATCACGGTGCTGTTCACCTGCCACCGTCCCCAGCTGGCGCTGCTGCGCCAGGCCCTGGAATCGCTGGCCCTGCAGAGCGTGGCGATGGCGGAGGTGCTGGTGATCGACGACGGCACGCCCGAACCCGAGGCGGCTGCGCTGGCGGCGCTGCTGGAGCAGGCCGCTGGTGAGCTGGAGTTGCCGCTGCGGCTGCTGCGCGAGGAGCGCAACCAGGGCCAGTACGCCTGCCGCAACCTGGCGATCGAACGCATGACCGGCGAGGTGCTGGCGATCCACGACGACGACGACCTCTCCCACCCCCTGCGCCTGGAGCTGCAGTGGCAGGCGCTGCAGCAGGGGGCGGCGGCGGTGTACGGCCGGCATGTGCGTCTGGATGAGGCCAGCGGCGCCCCCCAGGCCGATGGCGATGACGGGGGTTTCTTCGGTGACGGCATCACCACCCTGCTGCTGCGCCGCGCCATAGCGCTGGAGCTGGGCGGCTTCTACCCGGTGCGCTCCCGCGGTGATGTGGACTTCCGCCGCCGGCTGGAGCAGCGCTACGGGGCGGCCAAGGTGGTGCGCCTGGAGGAGCCGCTCTATCTGATGCGGGGTTCGGCAAGCACCGTGTCGTCGGCCTACGAATACGGCTGCAGCCTGGGCCTGCCAAGCTGGCGGCGGCTGATGCGGCAAGGGCTGCTTCCGTGAAAAAGCCTGTTGCCATGATCAAGCCGGCCCCGGTGTTCATCGGCCTCACCTCGATCCGCGGCCGTGAGGGGGCCCTGAAGCGCACGCTGGATTCCCTGCTGGCCCAGCGGCTGCCCCCGGGCGGCCGGCCGGTGGAGCTGCACCTGTTTCTCTCGCGAGAGCCTTACCTGCTCGATCGGGGCTTCGCGAGCCTGCCGGGTTTTCTGCGGCGGCGGATCTGGCGCTCGCGGCTGGGCCCGGGCCTGCGCCTGCAAGTGCACTGGACGGCCAACTGGGGCCCTTACCGCAAACTGCTGCCGCTGCTGGAGCGGCTCACGCCGGATCAGCAGGCGCTCGATCCGCTGCTGCTCACCGCCGACGACGACACCCTCTACCCGCGCGACTGGCTGCGGCGGCTGGTGGCCGCCCAGGAGCGCTGGGGCTGCGTGGTGGCCTTCCGCGGGCGCCAGATGGTGCTGGAGGAGGGGGAGGTGGTGCCCTACCGGGATTGGCGGGTGAACGACGAGCGGCTGCTGCAGCCCAGCCTGCTCACGGTGCCCACGGGGAAGGACGGCATCTGCTATCGGCTGAGCCAGCTCGACTGGCGGGTGCGCGACGTGGAGCGGGCCCTGGCGATCGCCGGCCATGCCGATGACCTCTGGTTCAAGACCCACACCCTGCTCACCGCCACGCCGAGCGTGCTGCTGCACCACAACATGAGCCAGCAGTTCGTGGAGCTGAGCAGCCAGGGCGTGGCTCTCAAGCGCGGGGTGCCCGGCCAGCCGATCGGCCAGACCCTCTTTCTCTCGATCAACAAGCGCGGCGGCAACGATGTGGTGCTGGCCGATTGCCTGGGTTATCTGCAGGAGGAGATGGGTGGAGAGTTAGTGGTGTCTAGTCCAAATTCCCACCAAGCTTTGAACAGAGCTGTCAGTGATGGAAGGCGGGCTGCAGCTATCCAGCCACTTGAGTGGCCAGTTCGGCGAGGCCAATGGCCTCCACTCCTGGCGCCGGGGGGAAGCGACCCTCGCGGGGAATCAGCACGAAACTGCGGCGGGGGTTGAGGTCGGCGCGGGCCTGGTGAAAGCCACGGCTGAGGGTGGGTGTAAGGCTGCGCTTCTCCGCAATAGCCCAGCGTTCACCGCCCGGGTGGTCGATCACCAGATTCATTTCGGCGCCCCCGACAGTGCGATAGAAGAACGCCTGGCAACGCTGGGGCATCACGGTGAGCAGGGTTTCAAGCATAAACCCCTCCCAACTGGCGCCGGCCACGGGATGGCCAAGCACAGCATCGGCGCTGTCGAGCCCCAGCAGGGTGTGCACTAGGAGTTTGCGGAAAAACCGCCTGAGAACGCACGTTTCTCCCTCCTGAGAGCTGATCGTGCTCCCTGCGGGCTGGTTGTCAGCGATTCAGCGGTTCAGAACGCCTGCATCGGAGCG
>VGPU01000038.1 GCA_016882525.1 Cyanobacteria bacterium M_surface_10_m2_119
TGGCGCTCTACGACAAGCAGCAGCGGGAGGTCACCAGCTCAACCGCTCCCACGTCAGCTCGCCACATGCCGGCACTTCAGCGCAACAGCGCCGCTACCGAGCAAACAACAGAGGTGGGCCTGGAACCCCTCGATCCAGCCACCATCCAGCAGATCCTGGCCACGGTGCGGGTGCTGCCTCGCCCGGAGTTGGATGGCTTCACCAAGGCATTCCGCAAGCGGTTCCAGGTGCCAGCCGAGGCCGCTTCAATCGCCGATCGGATCTGCCAGCGGAGGCACCACGAATGGATCGAGGCGGTTCTTGTGCAGCACCCATCGGCTGATGCGGCGAAACGGCTGCGTCTGCCTACGATTGACTCATGGCCTTCCCACGTATCAGCCACGATCCCACCGTGATGGGCGGCAAGCCCTGCATCCGTGGGCTGCGCATCACGGTGAGCACCATCGTGGGGTTGGTGGCCAGCGGCAGCAGCCGTGAGCGCATCCTGCAGGCCTACCCGCTGCTTGAACCAGCCGACATTGATGAGGCTCTCGCCTATGCCGCCTGGCGGATGGAAGAGCGGGAAGAGGCACTGGTCCTGAGCTGATGGCCAGGCTGCTGGTCGATATGGCTGTTTCAACGCAACAGCCTGTCGACCGAATGGATCCCTCTGTTGGAGGCCGCCGGCCACCAAGCCGTGCACTGGTCGGAGGTGGGTGATCCAAGGCGCCGGATACGGCCCTGATGCAATGGGCCATCGCCGATGACTACGCCGTGTTCACGCATGACCTTGACTTCGCCACGATGCTCGCCCTCAGCGGTGCCGATGGGCCCAGCGTGCTTCAGGTGCGCTGCTTGAACGTCTTGCCCGAGTCGATCGGCACGCTGGTGCTGTCACTGCTCAAGACCTATGGCCCCGAAATCGAGCAAGGGGCTCCTGTGGTGGCCGATGAACGCCGTGAGCGCGTGCGGATCCTGCCGCTAAACAGGCAGAACCGAGGCATTCCGGGCCATCTATGCCGGGCGCTCGGCCAGCCGCTGCAGCCAGGGCGGCAGCCGATCACCCCAGTGCTCCAGCGCCAGCACCGCCAGCAGCAGCAGCGCCAAAGGGATGCCGATGGCCTGAACCAGCTCGCGCAGCATCGTTTCTGCCAGCAGCCATCTGCACCGTATTCACGCGGTAGGAGGCTGTGGCAGATAACCCAGCAAACTTTCGCCACATCAGGTGCAAGCACTGAAGCCGAGTGGCGAAGGGTTCTCCCGCATAACGATGCAAAAGCATCCGCCACAGCAGAGGCTTGATGAAACCTATTCTGCCAACCTCAGAACAGCCCATTCAGCCATTGACGCGCGGCAGGAGTGCAGCTGTCGGGCAGGGAGAAGTGGTCATCATTGGGGTATTCGAGGGTCTTGATGCTGCCGCCCAACTGCTGCACCTTGGCTGCATAGGCGGTCTGCCAAGTCACGGGTATAACGGTGCCGCCATCGAACAGATCCATGCACAGCAGAACCGGGGCAACCGGTTTGCGCGTGGCTGCCGAACCAGCCGTGATCGCGGCCTGCCAGCGATCGAGGTTTTTCGGATTGCTTTGCATGATCGCGCCTTTGAGCCGGAACAGTCGCGCGACGGTGTCACCGAAATGGTGAACTGGCTGGATGTTCCAGGAGGTTTCGATGATCTCGATCCCCAGGGGCGTGAAGTAATCGGAGAGCTTCAGCACATCAGGGTTGGCAATCTGAAAGCCAGCCAGCACCATCAGCAGGTGACCATCCGGTGGAATCGAGGGATTGCTTAGGGCAGCCGTTAATCCCTTCGGCATTCCGTAAGCAATGCTCGTAACGCCCGGAGACATCGCCACGGTGCCGACCAGCTGCAGCTCGCCATAGTCGGCCGCATCCAGCTCGGCGACCGAAGCGGCCGCGCCACCTCCCTGCGACCATCCTGCGCAGCCGAGCTTGGTGCCAGCACCCACAGCCATTTTCCTGGCGGCTCGGGCCAGGTAGACGGCATCACGGGCCTGTGTGCGGTTGACGACGTACTGGTGCTGCCCCGGGGTGCCCAGTCCCTGGTAGTCGGTGGCGCAGACCACGTAGCCATCGTTGATCCAATCCTGCAGGCCTGGCACCCCGTAGTCGATCTGCTGGCTGGATGGTGTATCGAAGTAGATGTTCATGTTGCATGCCGGCCCTGGCTGTGCTGAAGGGCAGGCGGCATCGCCCAGGCCGGTGGTGCCGTGACACCAGGTCAGCAGTTTGCGGTTTTTGCCTGTGGCTGCCGGCGCGATCACCAATCCGCTGACCTCGTTCAGCACGCCGTTGACGTCTTTGGAGATGTAGCGCACCTTCCAGGCGCGGGCTCCGTTGACTGAGGCCTCAATCTCCTCCTTGGAAAGCAATGTGCCTGGCGCCTTGCCGCTGATCAGCGGGGCAAAACGCGACTTGGTGGATGAGGGAACGACTGGTGGGTTGCACGCCGCGCTGGTTGCCCCTTGGTTTTTGGCTTTGGCGAAGGGAATCTGAGTGGCCGCGGCCAAGGCGCCGGCGGCGGCGAGGAAGGAGCGTCGTTGCATCATCGCGGTGACAGCTGAACGGTTCGGGTACGACTTGGGCCACCGACATGACCCTTGCTGGACAGCTCTAGCAGTGCCGGTGAGAGGGGCTCAGGGTTGTAGCAGCTCTTCGCAACCGCAGTTCATGCCATTGCTGCACCGGGTTAGCCCAATGACCATGTTTTATGCACGAATGCCCTTGCAGCAGCCAGAAGCGACGGCTGCCAACCCCCAGCAATGCGTGCTAGTACAGGTGTACGCATCTGAAATGGTTTATGGGTTTCCCGTTGCCCCGACCCGCGGCCCTGGCTGCCCGGATTGAAACCCCTGTCGAGGAGTGGCCCTTCCTCGACAGCGAGGTGCTGGTGAAGACCCGCAGCCGCAAGGTCTGCATGACCTGCCACTGGTTCCGGCATCACGCCGGGGTGAACTGCATCCCCGTGCTGACCTGCCAGCTGCACCAGGGCCTGATCGCCCATGGCGAGCACCTGACAAGCCGTTGCCAGGGCTTGACCGACGACATGGTGAGGACACAGGGCTGGGCGCCTGAGGTGGCCTGAACGGCCGATGAATGTGACGGACAGGATCGGCCGGCCGCCGCTCTCCCCGCAGGAGGGCTGGCTCAGTGATGGCCTTCAGGTGCTGCATTTCCAACCGCGCCGCTACGACCGCTGGAGCCAGAGCCTGGAGGTGACCCTCGGGGAGTTGATCCCCGGGGAGGCGGCACCCATGCTGAAACGCCGCAAGGAGCTCACGCGGGAGCAGGCCATCAAGCTCTGGCAGCAAAAGCAGCAGCAGGGGTGGCGGGCCTGTCCACCTCAGTGGATCCCACCGCAGCCGCCCAGGTCTTGAGTGAAACCACCGCACCCGGATCGGCCCGCCAGCATGGGGATACCTGTGATCACGCCGTGCTTCTGAACCCGTTCTGTCCGCTCAGCAGAGCCAAGGTGCTGGCCCTCAAGGCAACCGTGCTGCTGCTGCTCACCCTGCTGATCAAGGCCAGGATGCAGATCGCGGCTGGCTCGGCCTTGGGGATCTTTCTGCTGTTGCTGCAGACCCTGGTGTTCCTGGCCATCAGCGGTGGCTTGGTGCTGGCGGCTGGTGGAGCAGCGGTCTATGCCACGCAGCGGCGCCGGCCGGCAGCAGCCTGAGCCCGAGCCATGGCCGTTGAAGTCGCCTTGGCCATGCTGCATAGGGATGGCCGCTGGCTGATGCAGCTGCGCGACGAGATCCCCACGATCGTCGCGCCCGGCTGCTGGGGACTCTTTGGCGGGCACCTCGATCCGGGCGAAACGCCGGAGCAGGCACTGCGGCGGGAGCTGCTGGAGGAAATCAGCTGGCAACCCCCAGAGGTGGAGCAGGTGATGGTGCATCACATCCACCGGCGCACGGCCCACCTGTTTCGGGCTGAGCTGTCCGTGCCGCTGGAGCAATTGCAGCTGCTGGAGGGCCAGGACCTTGGCTTGGTGAGTCCGGAGGAACTCCTGACGGGCTCGATCTGGAGCACCAAGCTCGCTGCTCACCGCCCCCTCGCCGATGGACTGCTGGAGGTGATGCAGCACGTACTCCAAGAAGAGGTCTGACCACAACAAAGCCTGGAGGGTTGGACCTGCCCTTGTCAGGTCAGGAGAGCCAGCCACGCCCAGCGGCCAGGCTTGAGGCCTCCTGCACGGCCGCGATGCAGCGCTGGGCCCGGCGTTTGGCATCGTCCTGACCCTGGGCCCGCAGCAGGTAGCCATCCATCGTTTCCGGGGTTTCGATCAGCGCCAGCAGGCCGGCAGTGCGCGCACCGAGAGAACCGTCGGCGAGCAGCCGGCTCACCAGGCCGTGCTCCCACAGCTGCTCCCCTGTGGACCCTGGAGAAAAAAGCTCCTGGCGCAGCACGCCCAGCAGCGACTGCTTGAAGGCATCCAACTGCCCCGGCCGCAACCGGCGGCTGTTGGGCAGACCCGCCGCAGGACCGGCGGGGAGCGCGGTGGGCCGATCCGGGGTGTGTTCCACGCTCCAGCTCAGGCCTGTGCCCGGTAGCCCCACGGTGGTGCGCGGGCCGCCGCTGCGGCTCACCGGGATGTTGAACGAGGCGCCACGGCCGCCAACGGAGATTGAGCTGAGGCCCCCCTTGGCGAAGTTGAAGCGCAACGGGCCCAGGCGGGAGGAGCGGCGAAAGCGAAAGCCCATGGCGATCAGCGGCTCTTGATGCAGTAGCTCCCGGAGCTGAACCAACCCAGCGGGCCGGACTTGCCCGTCTTCTGAATCGCCTCGCGGTCGTTGCTGGGGCTGCTGACGCAGTAGTTGCCCGAGGCGTAGAAGCCGAGCGGACAGCTGTTGCCGCTCTTCTCAATGGCGCCCTTGGTGTTGCCGCTGCTGCTGGGCACGCAGTAGCTGCCGGAGCTGGTGTAGCCGAGCGGACACCCTCCCACTTTTGGGAGGGGTTGCACCGGCTGTTGGGCCAGCACTGCGCTGGCACTCAGCAGCACCCCGGAAGCAATCAACAGGGTCTTAAGCATCGCTGGAGGGCTGGGCCAGTTCATCGAGCAGGCGGCTCACCAGTGCCCCGCGGCTGCGCAGTCCCCACTCCTCGCGCAAGCCATCCAGCCACACCAGGGTGGATTGGCGGAGCTCAAGAGTCACCCGCACATAGGGATCGTCGCTGGAAGCGTCGGGGGGCATTGGCCGGTGGCTGGGGGCCCAACGATCGGTCTGATGCCGTTCTCGTGCAAGAGCGATGCAGGCAGACTTGATGAGCCCATCGCCGAGGGGTGTCTACGCAATGCCCACCAACACCCAGATGGAGCGTTGTATCGCCAGCGAGCGTGGTGCGTGTCAAGCGACATCGAAAACCGAGCCACAGGCGACATTGAAAAGTGAGCCACCTCCGGCCCGGTACGGGCCGGAGGTTTTGCGCTGGTTGCCTGGTGTTTACTGCTCTTGCTCATGGGTCTTGCGTTGGCTTGATGGTTGTCTGTCGTTGATGCCATTGGCTGCAGCCGGCTGCTCTGGCCTCAGGTCTCCTTGGCCGGTATCGGTGGAGGGCTTCCGCCCGCTGGTGGGCGGAACAGGCCTGAGCGGCGCTTTTCTCTGAGCCGGTAGCTGTCGCCGCGGATCGTCAGCACATGGCTGTGGTGCAGCAACCGATCGAGGATGGCGGCAGCCACCACCTGATCGCCGAACACCTCGTCCCACTCCTCAACGGGGCGATTGGAGCTGATCAGCACGCTGCCCTGCTCGTAGCGCCTGGAGATCAGCTGGAAGAACAGGTGTCCCGCCTGCGGTTCAAGCGGCAGGTAGCCCAGCTCATCGACGATCAGCAGTTTCGGCTTGCTGTACTGCGCCAGCCGCATCTCCAGGTTTCCCTGCTGCTGGCCTTTGACCAGGGAGCCAAGCAGCTCCATCGCCGTAGTGAACTGCACCGTGTAGCCACGGCTCACCGCCTCACGGCCCAGGGCCACCTCCAGGTGGGTCTTGCCCACACCGGGCGGGCCCAGCAGCACCACGTTGTCGCCATTGGCCACCCAGCGGCAGGTGGCCAGATCGCGGATCTTGGCTGGATCAATCGAGGGCTGGGCCTCGAACTCAAAGCCTTCCAGCGTGCGCACAAAGGGGAAGTGGGCAATGGTCATGGCCATCGACAGCCGCCGCTGCTCCTTGCTCGCCACCTCAGCCGCGCAGAGCCAGGCCAGGGCCTCGCGCAGGTTCAGCTGCCGCCGCGCCGCTTCCTCCAGCAATCCCTCGAGCTGCTCGCGGATCGCGCCCAGCCGCAGGCGGGTGAGCATCCCGTCGAGATCCTCCACCAGCTGCGCGATGTCACCTGTCTCGGCGGCAGCAAAGCCGCTCGCCGTGGTCACGGTTTCAGGTAGCGGTTGTTTGCTGCGTGCCATCAGCCCACCTCCGCGACGACAGCCGCGTAGTCACTCAGTGGCCGGGCCAGTGACGAACGCCGCACCGCATCGAGCACCACCACCTCAGCAACGGCGCCGTTGTCTGCCTGGGCGGCCTCGATCGCCCGCTGCGGAATCAAACCCTCCCAGTGGCCGGCGATCACCTGGCGGGAGCGCTGGTTGGCGGCCTGGCGGCAATGGCGCGCCACGATCCGCCCGCCCTGGCGGATCAGCACATGCTGGTCGCTTCCTACGGTTCGGGATGGCGGCCTGCCGATTGCCCGGTGTCTTTGCGAGCTCGTTTCATTGCCGTCCTGATCGGAGTGGGTGCCATCTGCGGCAGTCCGGCTGTCGCCCAGGTCCTGAAGATGGACTACCAGAACAACCGCATGAGCGGTTCGTTACGCAGTGGCGCCGTGGAGGTTAACGCGCAGCAGCAGCGGCGGATCAACGAGTCCGGATCGAATGTGCTCCAGCCGGTGGCTGTCGTTCGTGTGAATGGCAACGAGGTCGGTCGGCTCGTTGGCGCCGAGAAATGGGGCGGCAGTCCGGCTGCGGTGGTCCAGATCGCGGAGATGGATCCGGCCAACCCGTACCCCGAAGTTCTCCTCTCGTCCTTCACCGGAGGTGCGCACTGCTGCAATCAGATCTAGGTGCTCACCAGCGATCGCAGCGGCCAGAACTGGCGAGAGGTCACACTCGGGCCCTTTGATGGCGGGTATTCACCGGCCGAGGATCCGTTGCGGAATGGCCGTTTCCTGATCGTCGACGTTGACAACCGATTCCTCTATCGCTTTGCCTGCTACGCCTGCAGCACGGCACCGGCTCGCATCTGGCAGCTGCAGGGGGATGCGTTTGTGGATGTGTCCCATCGGCCTGAGTTCAAACCACTTCATCGGCGCAACCTGCAGCGCATGGCCGACTGGTTCCAACAGAAGAACCCTGAATCACCCAATGGCTTCCTGGCCGCTTATGTCGCCAACAAGGCGCTGGTGGGCGAGCTTTATGACGGCTGGGATCGCATGACCCAGCGCTACGACGCCTCGTCCGACTGGGGGCTGACGGAATGCAAGGGCGAGCTGGACAACAACGGCAAATGCCTGGGCCGGGAGGTTGTCTACAGCTCCTTTCCGGAAGCCTTGCGGGCTTTCCTGATCGACACCGGTTACATCAAGCCGACAGGAGAGCAGTAGCTCTCCTAAACAACAGGCTCACGGCGTCATGCCAGTGAGCCGTTGTGCCGCTTTGCTGAAGGCGTCATCCACCACGTCATCCCCGCACCAGCGGCTGTCGGCCGCCAAATGGGTCTGAACGCTGTGGCCCATCGCGGCGGCCACCACCTTGGGAGGGAGGTCACAGATCACGTGGGCCCGGTGGGCGTAACCGTGCCGGCAGGAGTAGAGCACGAGCTTTTCTCCCTCGGCTTCGTACTGCTGGCGCAGGTGTTGCCACTGCTCTCGCCGCAGCAGGTAGCGACTGAAGGAATCCGAGCTGAAGCCTGCTCGCATGGGCGGGAGCTTTGCCGGATCAAAGGTCTCGAGGAGACGCCATTCCATAGCCCATTGGTCACAGGGCAGCAGCCGCAGGGGCCTTGGCTTGGTTTTGCCGCGAGAGGCAACCTTTTCATAAGTGCACCAGAGCCGTCCCTGGCGAAGCTGCAGATGCTGCAGCTCTTCCGGTCGCAGGCCAAAGGCGCTGAGCAGTTGGAAGGCAAGCCGCCAGCGCGGGTCCGGGATGGCCTGCACGATCGCCAGGATGTCTGGCACGGCAATCGGCGTCGTGACCACTCGGCTCTCCCTTGACCGGCCGATGATTGTTGAGAGGTCAGGTGGCGGTGCCCATTGGACTGGAAGCAGCTTCTGGCTGATCGCCCAGCGCAGCAGGGCAGCGGTGCACTGGATTTGCAGTCGTCTGGTGCGGCAGCCAGGGCGCTGACTCCACAGATCAGCCTGCGCTTCCAAGAGTTGGGTGGCATCGCGGGCAGGCGGTGGCCCTTTCGCTGATTTCAAAAGCAGCGCCATCCGCGGCTTATAGAGACGCTCCCAGGTCGTTTCCTTGATTTCGCCGCTGCGCAGCTTGTGCTGCTGGTAGCGGCGGATCAGGCCAGCCCAGTCAATCGAGATGCGGCGGCTGGCTGTTGCTTGAGGTGGAACCCTGTGCTGCAGGGTTGAGGGCTGGCTGGCCAGGGCTTCTGCCTGGCGCCTGGCCTCAGCCTCAGCCTTGGCTGCACTCAGCTCGGCGATGGATAGATCGAGAGGGGCTCCGTTCTGGAAGGCCTCATAGATCGTCACCACGCCGTCGCGGATGGCTTCGAGTTGGTCCGACTCCCAGGGGTAGGGCAGCAGCAGCTGCTTGCGATGCTCATCCCCGGCGCGGGCCGTGATGTGAAGCCGAGCCCGTCCCCTGAAATTCGACACCGTCCAGCCACTGCGGCAGCCCCTCTGGCTGAGGGCCCGCAGGACTCCGCCGCGGAGCAGAACATCCCATTCCGGGACCGCTGGCTTGTGAGAAGGTATGTGAGAAGGTCCGCCTCACAGCCTGGCACGGGCGAGCAGAGGTAGGCAAAGCCTGTCTGCCCAAAAGCCAGTGACAGAATGGCTTTTGGGCTGAGAAACTAGGCCCTGATTGAAGCGCCCCCTGATGGATTCGAACCATCGACCGGCTGCTTAGAAGGCAGCTGCTCTATCCAGCTGAGCTAAGGGAGCCAGCTGGGCCATTGTGGCAGCGCCCGGTGGTGCGGCGTTCGGCTGGGGCAGGGGGAAGCGGCATAGAGTGGGGGGCTGGTGTGACTGCATTGCCGAATGGCGGCTTCTCGGCTGAGCGACGCCCAGAAAGCGGAGATCGTGGAGCGCTACCGGGAGGGGGTGGGCAGCACCGAGCTCGCCAAGGCGTTTGGCTGCAGCCCCAACACCGTGAGCCGCGTGGTGAAGGGCGCGCTCTCCCCGGACGAACTTGAGGCCCTCAAGCAGCAGCGCGGTAGGGCGTCCCGTGCGACGGCGCCCGCTGGTGTCCTGCCGGAGCCTGCAGCTGCCGAGGGCCCCGAGCTGCCCCCGGCCCAGGCCGTCTGCGATGCCACCCCTGACAACGACCCCGACGACTGCGGCGACAACGCCCCCGACGGCGAGAGTGAGAGCGACGGCCCCGGCATGCTGCCGATCGACGACGCCGACGACTTTTCCGGCGACGACGGCGACGGTGACGAGGACGATGAGGTCGGGGGCGAGGGCGACGACGAGTCCCTCGAGCCCTCGGCAGATCTGGCGCCCGTGCAGTGCCGCTGCCTCAGCGAGGCTGCGCTGGTGGGCAGTGCCTACCTGCTGGTCGATAAGACGGTGGAGCTGCTGCCCACGGCCCTGAGCGCGTGCAGTGATCTCGGGCCCCTGCCCCCCGAGGAGGCCGACCGCCAGGCCCTGCTGGTCTACGTGAATCCCCGCCATGCCAAGCGCCATTGCGGCCGAAGCCAGCGGGTGATCCAGCTGCCGGATGTCACCCTGCTGCACCGCACGGCGCCCTACCTGCTGGCCCAGGGCATCAGCCGGGTGGTGATCGAGGGCAGCCTTTACTCCCTGCCTGGCAGCTGATCGGCCCGCGGGGTGAGCAGGGCGGCGCTGCATCCCCCGCTCATCACGCCCACCACCAGGGCTACGCCCACCAGGAAACCGGCCGGCAGGGGCGCCGTTCCACCGAACCCCAGCCAGAGCCGCGGACGCTGGTCGAGGTTCTGGGCGCCGAGGCAGAGCAGCAGCAGCAGCAGCAGCCCACCCCCCAAGCTGGCCAGCAGCAGGCGCAGGCGCAACAGCATGGCCAGAATCCGGGCAGTACTGGCCCGAGTCTGCCCGTTCAGCCCCCGCTTGGCTGGACCGGTGCATGCAGGAGCGCGTAGAGCTCCCGCTTGCTGTGGCCGCTGCGCGCGGCCAGTTCCCGGGCAGCGTCCTTGCTGCTGAGGCCGGAGGCCACCAGCGCTTCGAGCTCGGCCCGCAGCTGGGCGCTATCCCAGCTCGGGGCGGCGGAAACGGCGGGCGCCCCCCCCAGCACCAGGGTGCATTCCCCCTGGGGCGGCGTGGCCCGGAAGTGCTCCAGGACCGCGCTCACCGTGGGGCCCACCTGCTCCTCGTGCCGCTTGGTGAGCTCGCGTGCCACCTGCAGCGGCCGATCGCCCAGCTCCGCCAACAGGTCGGCCAGGAGCTCCAGGAGCCTGTGCGGCGCCTCGAAGAACACCAGGGTGCGCTCCTCGCCGGCCAGCTCCTGCAGCCGCGCCCGCCGCTGGCTGGCCTTGGCCGGCAGAAATCCCTCGAAGCAGAAGCGGCCGGTGGGGAGGCCGCTGCTCACCAGGGCGGTGGTCACGGCGCTGGGGCCGGGCACGCAGATCACCGGGTGGCCGGCGGCGCGGGCGGCAGCCACCAGGGCCTCGCCAGGGTCGGAGATGCCGGGCAGGCCGGCGTCGCTGATCACGGCCACCGCCTCGCCGGCCGTCAGGGCGGCCAGCAGCTCGGGAATGCGGCTGCTCTGGTTGTGCTGGTGGAAGCTCACCAGGCGGGCCGCCCGCGGGGCGCCATCGGCTTCAGGGTCCCGCTGGCGCAGGCCCAGCTGGTGCAGCAGCAGGCCGCTGCGGCGGGTGTCCTCGCAGGCGATGCGGTCGGCGCCGGCCAGCACCTGCCGCGCCCGCGGCGAGAGGTCGCCCAGGTTGCCGATCGGCGTGCCCACCAGATAGAGCACGCCGGCGGCCGGCTCGGGGGACTGGGCCACCAGGCTCCTGCACAATGCAGGTCCCAGTCTGTTGCCGATGGCCGCCACTCCCGCCGCGTCGCCCGCCGCCCCCCTGACCCTGCCGTCGGGCCTTGCCCTGGAGGCGCTGCTGGTGGAGCTGCGGCGGCTGAGCTGGGGCGCAGCCGACATCCTGCGGGCCTACGGCCGCGGTGAGCAGCCCCCCTATGGCTTCCCGCCGGCCCTGAGCGTCGATGACGGCGGTGAGGGGCCGGTGAGCGCCGCCGACCTGGCGGTGAATCAGTGGCTGCTGGATGGTCTTAACGCCGCCTTCCCCGGCGCCGCCTGGACCCTGCTCAGCGAGGAGACCGCCAAGGAGCAGCTCACCGCCGGTGAGCCCCTGGCGGCCGAGTGGCTGTGGATCCTCGATCCCCTGGATGGCACCAAGGATTTCCTCCAGGGCACCGGTGAGTACGCCGTGCATCTGGCCCTGGCCCACCGGGGCGTGCCGGTGCTGGGGGTGGTGCTGCTGCCGGAGATGGAGCAGCTCTGGTTGGGGGTGACCGAGGAGCTGGCGGGGGAGCCGGGCCAGGCCTGGTGTGAGAACCGCGCAGGCGCGCGCACGCCGGTGGCTTTCAGCGGTCGCCATGCGCTCGGTGAGCTGGTGCTGGTGGCCAGCCGCAACCACCGCGACGACCGACTCGAGCAACTGCTGGCGGCCCTGCAGTTGGGCGACACCAAGGCGATCGGCAGCGTGGGCGGCAAGGTGGCCACGATCCTGCGCGGTGAAACCGATCTGTATGTGTCGCTCTCGGGCAAGAGCGCCCCGAAGGACTGGGACATGGCGGCTCCCGACGCGGTGCTGCGCGCCGCCGGCGGCGCCTTCACCCATGCCGACGGCCGGCCCCTCACCTACAACACCGGCGACGTGCGCCAGGCCGGCTGCCTCATCGCCAGCCATGGCCCGGCCCACGGCGAGTTGTGTGAGCGGGCGGCGGCGGCGATGGCCACGATCGATCCGGGCTTTGCCGTCTGATCGCCGGTAAGGTCCGTACACCTGCCCCTGCGGTGTGATCGCCCGCGCCGACCGAGCCAACCCCCTGCGCTGGTATCTCGCTGCCCTGCTGCTGGGGATCGTGCTCTCGCTGCTGGAGGGCTATCCCCTGCTCAAGTTCCAGGCTCAGCGCCTGGCCGAAATCGTGCCTGCCCTGGGGTTGCTCGCCTGGTGTTACCGCCGCCAGCCGGCGGCTTTTTTCTCGGAGCCCGTGCTCAGCGGCTGGTATGGCATCGGGCTGGTGGGCTTTGCGGCGGCAGCGTTGCTCTCGGGCGCTGTGGGCGCGATCCCCTGGATTTCCCTCGGCTTCCTGGGGTTGGTGCTGCTGCAGTTCGGCCTGTTGCCCCTGCTCCAGCCGGTGTGGCAGCGGCATGGCGCCGACCTGGTGCGGCTGCTGGCCCTGTTCACCGTGGCGGTGCTGGGCATGGATGTGGGGATCTGGCTGCTGGCGCGCGCCTTCGAGGTCACCCCTTACGCCTGGGTGCTGCGGCCCGAACCGGGCGGCGGCATGGCCGAGGCCCCCTACCTGTATCTGAATTCCCGCTGGGCCAACCAGCTCACGGTGCTGCTGATCTGGACCTTTGTGCCGCTGCTGCAGCAACTGCAGCAGGGGGTGATCGTGCGGCAGCGGCGCTTCTGGTGGGCGATCTGCGCTGCGGTGCCGCTGCTGGGCCTCAGCCAGATCGTGCTCAACCAGGGGGATGGCGCCCTGCTGGCGGTGGTGGTGGGGGGCGCCGGCCTGGCCCTGGCCGGTTGGCGATCCACGGCTGAGAGCCGTCGCCTCTGCTGGACGGCCACGGGGCTGCTGCTGGGCGCCGGGCTGCTGGCGGCGCTGCTGAGCGCTGTCCTCAGCGCGGGCGACTTCTTCACGGAGTTCGCCCAGCGGGGGGCGGAGCAGCTGGCACCGGCGGCCCCCACCGCCCAGAAGCGCATCGTGCTCTGGCCCGCCTATGCCCGGGCCGTGCTCGCCTCGCCCTGGCTGGGGGCAGGCATTCCCGCCATCGCCCCGGCCTCGCCGGAATGCACCCCCCACAACCTTTGGCTGGCCCTGCTGCACTGGACCGGCCTGCTTGGCACGGCGGCGGCCCTGGCCCTGGCCACAGCCTTCGTGCCGCGCCACTGGATCGGCCGCGGCGTGAGCGTGATGGCCCTGCCGCTGCTGCTCAGCCTGTTCGTGTATCAGCTGGTCGACGACATCTGGCTGCGGCCACTGGCCCTGGCCCTGCTGCTGGTGCTGCTGCCCGGCCTGAAGCGGCTGGATGCCGCCCAGCCCTCGCCCCAGCTCTTCGCCCAGCAAAAAGCGCCGCAGCGGTTGCTGCAGCGCTTTGCCTTTCCGGCGGCCACCTACCGCCTGCTGGCGGTGGTGGGGGTACTTCTGATCACGATCTCCAGCGTGGTGCCGGGCGGCGTGGGCTTTGCGCCCTCGGCTCTGGTGACGATGCCGAAAGCGGCCTGCCTGCTGTTCTTCTGATCAAACCCGCTCAGCTCAAACCGGGGGGTCGCCCTGGGGCACGCCCCGGAGGGTGAGGTTGATGCGGCCGCGGTTGTCGATCTCGCGCACGCGAACGGTCACCTGATCGCCCACGTTCACCACGTCTTCCACCTTCTCCACGCGGGATTCGGAGAGCTGGGAGATGTGGATCATCCCCTCCTTGCCGGGGAGGATCTCCACGAAGGCACCAATCGGGATCACCCGGGTGACGGCGCCGGTGAACACCTCGCCCTCCGACACGCGGCGGGTGAGCCCCTCGATGATGCGCTGCGCCTCCTCGGCGGCGGCACCGTCGTGGCTGGCGATCGTCACCACACCGCCATCCTCGATGTCGATCTTGGTGTTGGTGCGCTCGGTGATGCCCTTGATCGTGCGGCCGCCAGGACCGATCACGGTGCCGATCAGTTCCGGATCGATGCGGAAGCTGAGCAGACGCGGGGCGTGGGGGCTCAGCGTGTCGCGGGGCTTGTCGATCGCCTCGAGCATCTTCTCGAGGATGTGCAGCCGGGCCGGGCGGGCCTGGTTCACGGCGTCGGCCACGGTCTTCACCGCCAGGCCGGTGATCTTCATGTCCATCTGCAGGGCAGTGATGCCCTTCTCGGTGCCGGCCACCTTGAAGTCCATGTCACCGAGGAAGTCTTCGATGCCCTGGATGTCGGTGAGGATGCGCACCTCCTCGCCCTCCTTGATCAGGCCCATGGCGGCGCCGCTCACGGGGGCCTTGAGGGGCACGCCCGCATCCATCAGCGCCAGGGTGCTGCCGCACACCGAGCCCATGGAGGTGGAGCCGTTGGAGCTGAGGCACTCCGACACCACGCGCAGCACGTAGGGGAAGGAGTCCTTGGCGGGCAGCACCGGCACCAGGGCCCGCTCGGCGAGGGCGCCATGGCCGATCTCGCGGCGGCCGGGGCTGCGCATCGGCTTGGTCTCGCCGGTGGAGTAAGGCGGGAAGTTGTAGTGGTGCAGGTAGGTCTTCTCGTTGGACGGGTTGAGGTCGTCCATCTCCTGGGCGTCGCTCGGGGTGCCGAGGGTGGCGCAGGAGAGCACCTGGGTAAGCCCGCGCTGGAACAGGGCCGAGCCGTGCACCCGCTTGGGCAGCACGCCGGCGGCGGCGCTGATCGGGCGCACCTCGTCGAGGTTGCGGCCATCCACGCGCTTGCCGTCCTTCACGATCTGGGCGCGCATCAGTTTCTTGGTGAGCGCCTTGTAGCTGTTGCCCAGGGCCTTGCCGTTGCTGCACACCGCCACCTTCACGGCGTTGTCGTCGGCAAGGGCGGCGATCTTCTCGGCCACCTCGGCCTTGATCGCATCGAGCTGGGCGTCGCGATCGCCCTTGGTGAGGCTGAACTGCTTGAGCACCTCACCGATGCCCTGGGCGCACTCCTGCTCCAGGTAGGAGGGCAGGGTGCTGTCGACCGCCTGGGGCTCGGGGATCACCTGCTCGATGCCCAGGTCCTTGATCAGGGCCTGCTGGGCCTTGATCAGCTCGCACACCGCCTCGTAGCCGAAGTCGATCGCTTCGATCACGTCCTGCTCTGGCAGCTGGTTGGCGCCCGCCTCCACCATGATCACGCCCTCGGGGGTGCCGGCCACCACCAGGTCGAGCTCGGAGCGCTCGATCTCGCGGTAGCTGGGGTTGAGGATGAAGTCGTCGCCCAGCAGGCCCACGCGCACCGCGGCCATCGGGCCGTGGAAGGGAATCCTGGCCAGCAGGGTGGCCAGCGAGGCGCCGGTGACGGCGAGCACGTCGGGCGGCACGCGCTCATCCAGCGACATGCAGGTGGCCACGATCTGCAGGTCGTCGCGCAGCCAGCTGGGGAAGAGGGGCCGCATCGGCCGGTCGATCAGCCGGGCGATCAGGGTGGCCCGCTCGGGGGGGCGGCTCTCGCGGCGCATGAAGCTGCCGGGGATGCGACCGGCGGCATAGAGCCGCTCCTCGTAGTCGCAGATCAGGGGGAGGAAATCAATGCCTTCGCGACCGCCGGAGCGGGTGGCGGTGACCAGCACCGCGGTGTCGCCGCACTCGACCATCACCGAGCCCCCGGCCTGGGGGGCGAACCGACCGGTGGTCAGCCGGATCTCCCGACCATCGAAGGAGACCGACTGAGTTTGTCCTTGCACTGGGTCTTATCTCTCTTTGTCAAGGGGCATTCTCGCACCCGAGCCGCAGTCGTCGGGTTGGAGAGAGGCTTTTCTACAGGCCGGGGCCGCCAACGCCATCCAGCGATGCCCGCCCGTGGCATGAAAAAAGGCGCCCGAGGGCGCCTTGATCAGAAGGGATTCGGGGAAGCCCGGGGCTGACAGGCGGAAGGCCCCAGTGCCCACGCGAGCTCACCAGCTCGACTTCACCACGCCGGGCAGTTCACCCTTGTGGGCACGCTCGCGCAGCTGGTTGCGGCACAGGCCGAAATCGCGGTACACACCGCGGGGCTTGCCGGTGGCCCAGCAGCGGTTGCGCAGGCGGGTGGGGGCGCTGTTGCGGGGCAGGCTCTGGATCTTGCGGTGGATCTCCAGCCGCTCCATCGGATCGGCAGCTGCCTCGAAGGCGGCCTTGAGGGCAGCGCGCTTGGCGGCGAAGCGATCCACCATCTTCTTGCGCTTCACGTCGCGCGCAATCATCGACTTCTTCGCCATGCGGGCTGGAGAGCGATCGGTACGGAATGACTGAGCCTACCGCGTGGGGGTTCCCCCCATCGGGCAGAGGTCGGCGATGGGACAGCCGGGGCAATTCGGCTTGCGGGCGGTGCACACGGCCCGGCCGTGGAAGATCAGCCGGATCGAGAGGGTCTGCCAGTCGGCCTGGGGCACCAGCTTCATCAGGTCGGGTTCGATCTGGCGCGGCTCGCTCTTGCGCGTGAGCCGAAGCCGCTGGGCCAGGCGGCTCACATGGGTGTCGACGGTGACGCCGGCGTTGATGCCGAAACACCAGGCCAGCACCACCGAGGCGGTCTTGCGGGCCACCCCGGGCAGTTCCAGCAGCTCCTCCATCGTCCGGGGCACGGTGCCGCCGTGGCGCTCCATCAGCAGCCGCGAGCTGGCCACGATGTTCTTGGCCTTGTTGCGGAAGAAGCCCGCCGATTTCACGTAGGGCTCCACGTCCGCCGGCTCCACCGCGGCGGCGGCGGCGGCATCGGGGAAGCGCTCGAACAGGGCGGGGGTGATCTGGTTCACCCGCTCATCGGTGCACTGGGCAGAGAGCATGGTGGCGATCAGCAGCTCGTAGGGATTGCGCCAGTCCAGCGAGCAGGTGGCATGGGGATAGAGCTGGCCCAGGCGCTCCAGGATTTGGGGGGCGCGCCGGCGGGAGCTGGGGAAGCGAGGCACTAGCGGCTCAGCAGTTGCTGCACCGCCGGCAGCTGGCTGGTGTCCTTCACGATCAGCACCACGCTCAGCCCCACCAGAAACACGAAGCCCGACTGCATGAAGGCCATCTGGAACTTCTCCGGCAGGGGCCGGCCGCGCAGGCCCTCCAGCAGCAGCAGCACGAACTGGCCGCCATCGAGCAGCGGCAGGGGCAGGGCGTTGAGCACGGCCAGGTTGATCGAGATCAGCGCCGTGAACAGAAAAAGGCTGCCGCCCCCCTGCTGGGCCAGGCTGGCACCCATCTCCACGATCTTCACCGGGCCGCTCACCTGCCCGGCGGTCTCGCCGAAGTGGGTGATCAGGGTGAAGAAGCCACCGGCGGTGCGGCTGAGCAGGGCGCTGAAGTCGCTGTTGGCCTGGCGGATGGGCTCGAGGGGGCCGCGGGCCGGGCGGAAGGCCTCGCTGCCGAAGGGCTGGAGCTGGGCGCCGATGCGGCCCGTTCCGCCCACATCGGCCGGCACGAGCTCGAGGGTGAGCTGGCGCTGGCCGCGCTCGGCCACCAGGGTCAGCGGTTGCTCGGGTGAGGATTTCACCGCCGTCACCAGGGCCGCCACCGCCTCCTGGCCGCCGGCGATCGGTTCACCGGCCAGGCTCACGATCCGGTCGCCGGGTTGCAGGCCGGCGAGGGCGGCGGGCTGGCCGGCCTGCAACCCACTCACCAGCACGCCGGGTGTGGCGCTGAAGCCGTCGGGGATGCCCACCACCACGCCCTGGGCCAGGAGCACGAGCCAGGCGAGCAGCAGATTCGCCAGCACGCCGGCGGCGATCACCAGGGCGCGCTGGGGCAGGGGCCGGTTGCTGAGCAGGTTGGGATCGGTCTTGGGAATCTCGCTGTCTTCGTCGTCGTCGGGGAAGGCGACGAAGCCGCCCAGGGGAATGGCCCGCAGGGCGAACTGCACGCCCCGGCGCTGCCGTTCCAGCAGCACCGGCCCGAAGCCGATCGAGAAGCTGCTGACGCGGATGCCCTGCCAGGTGGCCGCAAAGAAATGGCCCGCCTCGTGCACCACGATCAGCCCCGCCAGGATCGCCAGTGCGGTGAGAACGCCCATTCAGGCCACGCCAAATGATCACTCCATTGTGGTGGGTGCGTCGGTCGCACTGGCCGGAGCCATCAGGATGGGTCGCGTACTCCGCTCCTGCCCATGACCTGATCACTGCTGATCCTCGGCGACAGCCTGATGGATTCGGGCAACGTGGATCAGCTGGCGCGCCGTTTCGGCCAGGATCCTTTGAGGAGCCGATCTACAACGGTGGAGGCAACCGCAAGGCATCCGATGGGCCGGTGTTGGGCGAGCACATCGCCCGGCAGCTCGGTGCCGACCTCCGCCGCAACACGCTTGCCAATCTGCGGACCTTGCCCGGGTTGACCCTGGGCGGCTTCGGCAGCGCCCAGCTGCGCACCTATGCCTATGCGGGTGCTCTCTCCGGCAGCAGCGGATCGGCGCGGTCGGGATTAGGTGCGTTTCCTCTGGGGTTGCGGTCGCAGGCGCGGGCTGTTGCCACCAGCACCCTCCTCCCCGAGCGCGACCTCGATGCCCTGATCGCGGCTGGCAGCAATGACCTGATCGATCTGGTGGAGCAGGGGGCGCGTCTGCGGCGCGTGCTGGCGAGCCCAGGCCGCCGGGATGACCGCCGGCTGCAACAGCGCACCGCCAAGGGGATCGTGGGAAACATTCGTGCCAGCCGGGACGCCATCACGGGTGTGGTCGATGAGACGGTGATCGTTGGCCTCTCACCCCTGAGCGCGACCCCCTATCTCCAGCAACAGGCGAAGCAGTGGGGCCGGCGGCTGGCTGATCCACTGCTCGATTGGGTGGATGGGACGGCCCAGTGGGTCAATCGGGGGCTGGCCAAGGCGTTCGATGACCAGAAGGCCGTCCTGGTTGTCGATGGCACGGCGGCCTGGAACGCGGTGGCCAACCCGATGTTCCTGGATGAGGTTCACCCCACCAGCACGACCGCGAGTCGCCTGGCCGCGGAGGTGGTGGCCGCGATTGAGGCCCCCACTCTCCAGAGCTACGGCTTTTGAGGTGACCTGGAGATACGTTGAAGATCCGCCGGACTCGCCGGCACAGGGGTGAGGCGACGTGGCGTCCGGTTCTGGAGGGAGCGGCTTCTGGAATCGCTGGTTGGGCAGTGGCAGCGGCCCCCTGCCGCAGGTGACGCGCACGCGCCTGGGGATCGTGGGCGGTGCGGCGGCGCTGCTGACGCTGGTGGCGGGAGCAGCAGCCGGGAGCCTGGGCTGGATCGGTCTGCCTTACACGATTGAAGTGCCGCTGGCCACCTGGCCCGGCTACGAATACCTCTATCTGGCCCACCGCAAGGGGCTGGCGAAGCCCTTTGGCCTGCGGCTGCGCACTCGCGACTACCCCTACCCCCTGGCGGCCGTGCAGCGGGTGCAGGTCGCCCTGGGGCTGGTGCGCGAGGGGGCTCCCCTGCCGCGGGTGGATGACGAGCCGCTGCGCCAGGCCATCGCCAGCATGGGGGCGTAGTAGGCACAGCGGCCATGGGCGGGAGCGGCAGAGCGGTCGGCATCGCCCTGGCGGCGTTCGCTGCAGGGCTGCTGCAGGGTTGTGGCGGTGCCACGCTCACCGTGCCCCTGGCGCGCTGGCCGGGCTACGCCTATTTCGACCTGGCGGCCCAGCGCGGGCTGGCCGAAGCCGAGGGTCTGCGGCTGCGCACGCGCGATCTCGACGACCCCCAGCAGATGGTGCCGGCTTTCAGCCGGGGGGAGCTGGAGCTGGCCCAGGTCACCACCCTCGAGGCGGCCCAGATCTGCCAGCAGGCGCCGAAGCGCTGTCCGGTGGTGGTGCTGGTGCTCAACGAGTCGCGCGGGGCCGACCAGCTGCTGGCCCGGCCGGGGACCGGCGGGCTTGAGGCCCTGCGCGGCCAGCGCATCGGCATCACCCGCTCGAGCCTAGGTCCTTACCTGGTGAGCGAGGCCCTGGAGACGGTGGGGATGGGCCTGGCGGATGTGGAGCTGGTGCCGGCGGAGCTGCCCAGGCTCGACGGCATGTTGCGCCGGGGCGAGGTGGCGGCGATCGCCACCTTCCCGCCCTATTCCACCTATCTCACCCGGCTGGGGCTGGCGGAGGTGTTGTTCGACAGCAGCCGCCTGCCGGGTCAGATCGTCGATGTGCTGGTGGCCGAGCGGGGCTATGCCCTCCGGAACCGGCGTGAGCTCGGCCGCCTGCTGCGCACCTGGGAGGCTGCCCATGCGGCGGCCCAGGCCGATCCCAACGCCGCCCGCACCCTGATGGGCAAACGTCTGAAGCTCAGTGGACGTCAGTTCGCCGAAGCGGAGCAGGGCCTGCTGTATCTGCCGCTGCGGGAGCAGCAGGCGGTGCTGCGGCCGGGCGGTCCCCTGGATCAGAACCTGCAGGAGGTTCAGGCGGTGTACGTGAGGCTGGGCCTGCTCAAGCCAGGTTCACCGCAGCCCAGGGTCGACGATGGCCCCCTGCGGGAGGCCCTCCTGCCCTGATGCCTCCGCTGCAGGGGATCGCGTACGGAGATCAGCTCTTGAGAATCCGCGCCGCTTTCTCGGTGTCAACGAACAGCATGATGTGGCCGCAGTCCATGCACATCTGCGATTTCACCTGAATTTCAGACGGCTCAAGGATGGCGAACTTGGCATTGCTGAGGCGCTGATAGATCAGGCCTGTCGATTGGATATGGCCGGGCTCAAACACCTTGCTGCCGCAGGAAGGACAGGACATCTCAGCCATGGCGGCAGTAACAGGTGAGGCAACTTGCGGGGATGGATTCCCGCCCGTCTCCTGAAGTCGCCTGACGGTTTCCTGAGGGTTTGTGGAAGGGACGATGGGCGAGGGGGCGATCAGCGCTGCGTGGCGTCGCCGACCCAGAAGTGGAAGGGATGGCTGTTGTCGCGGGTGAGCTGCTCGGCGAAGGCCGTGGCGCTCTCCCGGTCGCGAAAGCTGGCGATCTGCACATTGCCGGATTGATTCACGTAGGCATCGGGTCGGCAATGGACCCGGGCCGCGGCCAGGGAATCTTTCGGCCCCACCACCGGCCACCACACCTCCCCGGGCTGGGGAGGCACCCCCGCTGTTGGGTCCTCCTCGATGCAGGCAGCCCAGGTGTCGCTGGTGGCTGAGTTGTTGGCAGCAGTTCTGCTGGGTTCCGGTTCTGCCTCCTGTGCAGCAGCCACTTCATTGCTGGGCACTGCTGCGTCCCGATCGGATCGTGGACGCGCTTGGGTGGGCGTGTTGTCGGCCTGGGTGCCAGGAGGTAGCGGTCGCTCCTGCATCAGCACCCACGCCAGCCCGAGCACCAGGGCACCGGCCAGCAGGGCGATCAGGGCGACCAGGCCCCCGATCAGTCCGCTGTGCGAGTGCACGGTGATCACCTGTGCTGGAGCCGGAGCTTGATGCGGTGTGGCTTGCGGCTGGGACGGTGCTGAGGGGGCTGGCGGTGTTGCAGGCGGGCGTTCATCCCAGGCTGGCTGCCAGCTCGTCGCAGGTTGCCCGAGGCAGCCATCCAGCACCAGGTTCAGGCGCTGCACCACCGTGGGGCTGTACACCTGGGCCAGATCGGCGAGGAGGGCATCACGCGCGCCAATGGTTTGGCTTCTGCGCTCGTCGCTGAACAACAGTCGAAACCCCGGACGTTGCACCAGATCCCGAAGGGGGGTGGCCAGGGTGGTGTCGACCCCCATTAGATCCTGCACGCCGGCCTGAATGCGGCGGTTGGCAACACCGGATGCGAAGGCATCGGCCCCCTCCCTGGCGACCAAGGCCGCCAGTTGACGACCGAGCTGCTCCTCAAAGCCCGATGCACGGGAGCCGTCAGGCAAGGGAGTCAACGTTTTGTGACAGATCGGCAGTTTGTTGAGATTACCATTGCGGTTCAGGAACCTTGTCTGGCTTCGGTTGCTTGGGCAGGCTCGAGCCGGTTGGGTGGGGTGGGAGCTGGGCCCACTGCTGCTCGAGTGCCGTCTGTAGAGCTGGGCAGCTGCCCGGCGGCGCCACGATTGGTCTGGGATCAGTTGCCCTGGGATCAGTTGCCCTGGGGTCTGTT
>VGPU01000039.1 GCA_016882525.1 Cyanobacteria bacterium M_surface_10_m2_119
CTGCTCCAGCAGTACCGCAAGCAGCGGGAGCGCCGTCTGCTGGCGGAAGGCGCCAGCAAGCGGCAGCTGAGCGCCGATCGGCTGGTGATCACAAACCTGCAGAAGCGGCTGCTCAGTTCGGTGGAGGCGTTTGCTCGCACGCTGGCGGTGCATCAGCGCACGCTGGCCGAGAAGCAACAACAGCAGCGCAACGCCCACCTGGAACTGCTGCAGGGCGGGGTGAGCGCCGACAGCGAGCTGGCTGAGCTGGATGACGACGAAGTGCTGAATCTGGAGGAGGCCCAGACCCGATCTGCCCTGCGCCAGACCC
Organism: Cyanobacteria bacterium M_surface_10_m2_119; assembly: GCA_016882525.1. Lineage (GTDB taxonomy): Bacteria > Cyanobacteriota > Cyanobacteriia > PCC-6307 > Cyanobiaceae > NIES-981. The sequence continues at coordinate 311 of VGPU01000039.1, forward strand.
TCGCCGCTGATCAGAACGACCAGGCTCTGCTGGACGAGATGGCCGCGATCGCCGCAGCTCATCGCAGCCGGCCGGATCCGCGCATCGCGTTGCTGGAGCGGTGGCTGCGCCAGAACCTCTGTCCCGGCCTGGGCACAGAGGATCTGCAGTGGCAGCCCACCCGGCTGCTGATCTTCACCGACTACGTCGACACCAAGCGCTACCTGGAGCGGCAGTTGCGCCAGCTTCTCGGTGAGCGCGAAGCCGAGCGGCGGGTGGCGAGCTTCAGCGGCGGCTTGAGCGAAGACAACCGCGAACGGCTCAAGGCCCAGTTCAATGCCGACCCCGACCAGGAGCCCCTGCGGATCCTGATCGCCACCGATGCGGCGAGGGAGGGGGTGAACCTGCAGAACCACTGCAAGCACCTGATCCACTTCGACATCCCCTGGAACCCCAGCAAGCTGGAGCAGCGCAACGGCCGGATCGACCGCAAGCTGCAGCAGGCCCCGCAGGTGTGGTGCCACTACTTCCTGCTGGAGGACCGGCCGGAGGACAGGGTGATGGAGGTGCTGGTGCGCAAGACCGAGGTGATCCGCCAGGAACTCGGCTCGCTCTCACCACTGGTGCAGCGGCAGGTGGACGAGGCCCTGGAGGCCGGCATCGATCTGGAGCAGCTGGAGGCCCTCGAAGGCCAGCTGGAGGGACTGGATGCGGCGACCAGCGATCGCGGCGTGCTGCTCAGCAAGGCGAAGGAAGAGCTGGAGGCCAGCCGGCGGGTGGCGGAGCTGGAGCAGCAGCAGGATGCCCTGCGGCAGCTGCTGGCCAAGTCGCGCCAGTGGCTGGCCTTCGCCCACGACCGCTTCCGGCAGGCCCTGAACTGCTCGCTGGAGGTGCTCGGCGTGTCGGGGCTGGAAGCCCACACCGATGAGCGCGGCCAGCCCTGCTGGCGCCTGGCCAACCCGGAAGACCTGCCGGCCCAGACCCGTGACAAGAGCTGGGAGGGCACCCTCGACAGCCTGCGGGGCGTGAAGCCAGCGAAGGCCTATCTCGACGAATGGCGGCGAGAGCACCCGGTGCGGCCGGTGATCTTCTCCGACCCTGGGCGGCTCAGTGCCGAGGCGGTGCATCTGCATCTGGAACACCGGCTCGCACAGCGCCTGCTCAGCCGCTTCCTGAGCCAGGGCTTCCTGCACCACGAACTGAGCCGCGCCTGCGTGCTGCCCAGCCGTGATCCGCAGCCGAAGGTGGTGGTGCTCGGACGCCTGTCGCTGTTCGGCCAGGGGGCGGCCCGCCTCCACGACGAACTGATCACCGTGGTGGCCGACTGGCATCCCGGAGACGACCGTCAGGCCGCTCTGCGGCCGCTGGACGGATCGCATCGGGCCGACACCTGGGGGCTGCTGCAGGCAGCCCTGCAGGAAGCCGAGACCGGCGGGTTGCCCAGCGTCGACACCAGCCGCTTCCAGGCCATGGCGGAGCAGGACGTGATGGCCCTGCTGCCACTGTTGCAGCGGGAGTCTGAGAGCGCGCTCGATGCGGCGGCTGAACTGCTGAAGCAGCGGGGCAACAGCGAAGCCCAGGCCCTGAAGGAGGTGCTGCGGGGCCAGCGCAAGCGGATCAACGCCACGCTGCGGCAACGCACGCGTGAGCTGGCCAAGCTCGACAAGCAGGCGGCCAAGGCCGAACCCTCCGCTGTGATCCCTGGCCTGGAGGAGCAGATCAACGTGCCGGCCCTCGATCTGGAGAAGCTCTCCAGCCAGGAGCGCAAGCAGCTGGCCGCCGATCAGCGCCACTGGGCCCGGCGGCTGGAGACCATCGAAGCCGAACTGAGCAGCGAGCCTGCCCGGATCGTGGACAGCTACCGGGTGGTGACCCACCGGCTGGAGCCGGCTGGGCTCGTCTACCTCTGGCCGATCAGCGGATAGCCATGCCCCGCCGTTCCCCCACCATCGACTCCGAACTCAGGGCCCACCAGGAGTGGCTGGGCTACCTGCAGCCGGTGGGCCTGGTGGTGGCCCCGGCCGCAATGCTGGAGGCCGGCTGGGTGGTGACCCGCAGCGGCAGTGAGCTGATCGAGCGGCAAGAGCGCTACCGCGAGTCGCTGGAACCGTTACGCGATGAGATCGACGACGCTGACGAAGGCGCCAGCGGCTTCCGCAGCTTTGCTGATCTGCTGATCGACCACCTCGGCTGGGATCCAGGGCAACTCGACAGCAGCCCCGAGGCGATTGCCGCCCACACGAAGGAGCTGCCGGAGCTGGGCGAAACCCTTGCCCCCACAGCAGTGGTGCCGGCTGCCTCCGGTGAGGGCGCCCAGCTCCTGGTGATGGAGCTGCCGCTGGCCGCAGCCTTCGACCAGAAGACCACCGATGGTGAGCATCTCTGGCGCGCCACAGCCCAGGAGCGGCTGGAGCGGCTGCTGCGCGAAACCGGCGTGGAAGCGGGCCTGCTGTTCAACGGCGCCCAGCTGCGGCTGGTGGTGGCTCCGAAGGGCGAGAGTTCAGGGCATCTCACCTTCCGCCTTGCCGATCTGGCCGAGGTGAGCGGCCGGTTGATGTTTTCGGGCCTGGGCCTCTTGCTGGGCCAGAGCCACGTTTTCCTCGACCCCGATGGCACCCGCCTGGCGGATGTGCTGAAGAAGAGTCGCAGCTTCCAGGCGGTGGTGAGCAACGCCCTGGCCGATCAGGTGCTGGCGGCGCTGTGGGATCTGCTGCGGGGCTTCCAGCAGGCCGATGAGCTGAGCCAACGGCAAGACGTTGACCTACTGGGCGATCTACCGGAGCGGGACCCGCAACAGCTCTACGGCGGCCTGATCACCGTGCTGATGCGACTGGTGTTCCTGCTCTACGCCGAAGACGAAGCGCTGATGCCCAGCGATGCGGTGTACGAGCAGAACTACAAGCTCAGCGCGATCTTCGAGCAGCTGCAGCAGGACGAGAGCGACTACCCCGACACGATGGAGCAACGCTTCGGCGCCTGGGCCGGGCTGATGAGCCTGTGCCGGCTGGTGTTCGACGGCGGCGGACCCACCACCGACTACCTGCCGGCACGCCACGGCCAGCTCTTCGATCCAACCGTCTACCCCTGGCTCGAAACGCCCTGGGTGAGCGACGGCGTGGTGCTGGCGGTGCTCCGCAACCTGCTGATCGTGAACGGCGAGCGCATCAGCTACCGCGCCCTCGACGTGGAGCAGATCGGCTCGGTGTACGAGGGGATCATGGGCTACGCGGTACGCCGCATCCCCGGCCGCTGCATCGGCCTCAAGAGCAAGCCCCAGGGCGCGAAGAAGCAGCTCACCACGGCGGTGGATCTCGATGCCCTGCTGGCATTGCCCGGCGGCAAACGCAAGGCCTGGCTGGAGGAGGAGGCCGGCACCGCCCTGCCGGCGAAGTCGGCAACGGGTTTGAAGGACGCCAGCAGCGAAGCCGAGCTACTGGAGGCCCTGGCTCCGCGCATCAACCGCGACCTGTTCGATGGCCCCCAGGCGGCGGGCGGCCTGGTGTTTCAGCCCACCGAGGAACGGCGCCGCAGCGGCAGCCACTACACCCCGCGTGCGCTCACCCGGCCGATCGTGGAGGAAGCCCTGCGCCCCTGGTTGGAGCGTTGCCACCACCGCCCCACGGCGGCCCAGATCCTCGATCTGAAGATCTGCGATCCAGCCATGGGCTCGGGCGCCTTCCTGGTGGAGAGCTGCCGCTTCCTGGCCGAACTGCTGGAGCAGGCCTGGACCCGCGAAGGCCTACCGGATGCGCTGAAACCCGGAGGCCACGCCCACGGCGAAGAACCGCTGATCTACGCCCGCCGGCTGATCGCCCAGAGCTGCCTGTATGGGGTCGACAAGAACCCGTTTGCGGTAAACCTGGCCCGCCTCAGCCTCTGGCTGGTGAGCCTGAGCAAGGACGCGCCATTCACGTTTGTGGATCACGCCCTGAAGTGCGGCGACTCGCTGGTGGGCATGGAGCGCAGTGAGATCGAGGCAGCGCTGAAGGGGGCAAGCCTGCAGCGCGAACTGCAGATGGACTACCTCGATCAGGTACGCCAGCAGGAGGCCAGGAGCTTCGCCCTGTTTCGTGCCGATAGCCGCAGCGATGCCGACGACGCCCAGAAGCGTCAGGCCCTTGATGAGCTGAATGCCAGCACGGCCTACCTGCGCACGGTGGGCGATCTGCTGGTGGCAGCGTTCTTCAACGGTAAGAAGCCGAAGGATCGCGAGGAGCTGAAGCAGCTGTATCTGGCGGCCACGCTGCAGCACAGCTCAGCCGACGAACTGAAGGACGAGCTGGCGGAACTGCTGGAGAGGCTGCGCGAAGGCGAGAAGGGCATTCAGCCGCTGCACTGGCAGCTGGCCTTTCCGGATGTGTTCGGCCGGCCAGAGCCGAGCTTCGATGTGCTTGTGGGAAATCCGCCTTTCGCTGGGAACAACACTCTCATCCAGGGCTACCCCGAGGGAATCCTCGAATGGTTCAAGCAACTCCATCCTGAGAGCGGTGGGCAGTGCGATCTGGTGGCTCACTTCTTCCGTCGCTGCTTCCAACTGCTTCGGCCTGGAGGGTCTCTGGGCCTGATTGCCACGAACACCATCGCCCAGGGCGATACTCGCAGTAGCGGTCTGCGCTGGATCTGCCTGAACGGCGGCACGATCTACGCAGCGCGCAAGCGCTTCAAGTGGCCCGGTGTGGCAGCCGTGGTGGTGAGCGTGGTGCACCTGTTCAAGGGGGCCTACGCCGGCTTGAAGCTACTTGAAAAGCGGCCGGTAAAGCTAATCACAGCGTTTCTGTTTGCCAAGGGCGGCCACGACGATCCGAAGCAGCTGGCCGCCAATGCCGGCAAGAGCTTCATGGGATCAAAGACCTATGGCCAAGGCTTCACATTCGATGACTCAGGAGCAGCCGATGACGAAACTCCTGGCCTTCCCTCTACGCTCGCCACGATGGAGCGACTCATTGGCGCCGATGCAAAAAACGCCGAGGCAATCTTCCCTTACATAGGAGGCGAAGAGGTAAATAGCAGCCCCACCCAGGCGCACCACCGCTATGTTATTAATTTTGGCGATCTAAGCGAGGACAAGTGTCGCAGAAAGTGGCCCGAACTGATGGGCATCGTAGAGCTAAAAGTTAGGCCCGAGCGCGAAACCAATAATCGAGAAGGGTATCGCCGGTATTGGTGGCATCATGGCGAAAAGAGGCCCGGCCTTTACAAGGCAATTGCAGGATGCAAACAGGTATTCGTAACCGCAAGAATTCAGTCGAATTGGCAGCTGACGTTCATGCCGCCTACCAGCATCTTCTCGGAGGCAATGGTTGTTTTCGCCATCGATTCACCAGCGGCTTTGGCGACTCTGCAGTCGACCTTGCATGAACTCTGGGCGAGATTTCTGGGTTCCTCAATGAAGGATGACCTTCGCTACACCCCGACAGACTGCTTCGAAACCTTCCCCTTACCCGCCGCACTTCTCGATTCCACAGTCAGCGATCCCGGCCACGGCGACATACGGGAGGGCCTTGAAGCCATCGGCCAGTACTACCACCAGTTCCGCGCTGAGCTGATGGTGAGCAACAGCGAGGGCCTCACTAGCACCTACAACCGCTTCCACGATCCTGCTGAAACCAGCAGCAGCCTCCTGGAGCTGCGCCGTCTTCACGGCGAGATGGATCAGGCGGTGCTGGCCGCCTATGGCTGGAGCGATGTGCCCATCGCCTGTGGCTTCGGCCTCGACTACCTCGACACTGAAGATGACGCCCAGCTCCCCGATGCGCTGCAAGAGCGGATCGACAGCGGTGAACTGTTCTTCTGGGATGCCGGCGATGCCCTCGGGTTCCAGGGCCAGCTGCAGGCCTATGGCGCCATCACCGGCCGCCGCAAGCTGCCCTGGCGCTACCGCTGGCCCGATGCCGTGCGCGACGACGTGCTCGCCCGCCTGCTGGCCCTGAACGCCGAGCGCTACGCCGAGGAGGTGGCCCAGGGGCTTCATGGCAAGGCGGGCAAGAAGGCGGCGAAGGCATCAGGCCCAGCAACCGGCAAACGCCGGGGGCAGCCGCCCAAAGCCAGCCAGCCGGGCGAGACTGAGCGCAACCACAGCGAGCAGATGGGGTTGGGGTTATGAGCCAGCACGATCAAGGCCTTGGAGCGCTCCCGCTCACCAAGCCCCAGCTCGCGGTCATCACGGCAGCCTGCAGCCAACATCACGTTTCACGGCTCTATGTGTTCGGTTCGCTGCTGCGCCCCGACTACCGTCCAGGTCAGAGCGACATCGACCTGTTGGTGGAGTTCCAGCCGCTCGAACCCACCGAGCTTGTGGATGCCTACTTCGGGCTTGAGGAACAGCTCACTGGCAGTCTTGGCACTCCGGTGGATCTGGTGATGGCAAGCGCCAGGCGTAACCCCATCGTGCAGGCCGACATCGACGCCACCAAGCAGTTGCTCTATGCGGCGTGATTCCAGGGTGCTGCTGATGGCTGTCGTCGAATCGGCAGACGCCATTGCCGACGCGGTCGAGGGCATCAGTTTCGATGACTACTGCAACAGCCGCTTGATCCGTGCTGCCGTTGAGAGGGAGTTCATCACCATTGGCGAAGCGCTCAATAACCTGTCGCGGGTCGACAGTGACGTGTTTGCCCGTATTGATCAGGCTGTGCGCATCATCAGCTTTCGCAACAAGCTCACCCATGAATACGACAGGGTGGATGATGCACTTGTTTGGGGTGTCATTCAAAAATCGCTCTCTCCATTGCGCGCCACCTGTGCTGCATTGATTGACAGCCTGCAACACGAGGAGAGCTGAGACTTGACCTCCAACTCCACAAGCGCAGCCGGGCGCGCACAGCTGCTCGATCGCCCACCCAACCGCTGCTATCAGAGCGGTTTCCTGGCCCCCACTGAAACCAGTCTGAGCGAGCGCGCTGTCGATGCCGCCGCCGATGAAATCGCCGCCCAGGTAGCCAGTGCTGGTGGCGCATTAGGGAAACGGCGGGAGCGGCCTGCCAGGGCTACGGATTCAGCCGATACTGGGCAGATCGGACTGGCGCTGTGAAGAAGCTCGACGGCAAGGTCTCCAGCATTCGCGAGCTGCTCTTCGGGGCACGCTTCGGGATCGACTACTACCAGCGTGAGTACCGCTGGGAACGGCGCCAGGTTGAGGAGCTGATCGACGATCTCACCAGCCAGTTTGGCGATGATCACGACCCCTCCCATCCCCGCGCCATCGTCCGCGATTACCGCCACTACTTCCTGGGCGCTGTCATCACCAGTGAGAAGGAGGGCAGGCGTTTCCTGATTGATGGCCAGCAGCGCCTCACCACCCTCAGCCTGCTGCTGATCTTCCTGCTACGCGCCCTACCCGGCAGCGAGGACCAGGCGAACATCCGGCCGCTGATCTACGCAGAGAAATACGGCACGAAGGCCTTCACGATCGATGTGGAAGAGCGCGAAGCCCTTCTGCAGGCCTTGCTCAACGGCGAAACCTTTGAAGCCAGCGCGGCCACGGATGCCGTGCGCACCATGCTGGCTCGCTACAACGACATCGAAGCGCTGTTCCCAGCCGACCTCCTCGGCGATTCGCTGCCGTTCTTCGTGGACTGGCTGATCGAGAACGTGCAGCTGGTGGAGATCACCGCCTACAGCGATGAAGCCGCGTACACGATCTTCGAAACGATGAACGACCGGGGGCTGCGCCTCACCCCCGCTGAAATGCTCAAGGGTTTTCTGCTGGCCAATATCCCCACTGAAAGCCAGCGCAACCACTGCAGCGACGTCTGGAAACGACTGGAACAGCAACTGCTCGGGATCGACAAGGAAGCCCAGGCCGACTGCTTCAAGGCCTGGCTGCGAGCCCAGCATGCCCAGAGCATTCGCGAACGGCGTGCGCAAGCTGCTGATCAGGACTTTGAACTGATCGGGCGTGAGTTTCACCGCTGGGTGAAAGACCACGCCGACCTTCTCGGCCTGGCGAACGAGGCGGGGTTTGTTGCCTTCATCCAGCGCGAGTACACCTTCTTTGCGGGTGTGTACCAGAAGATCCGCCAGGCCTCTGAGCAGCTCACACCTGGTCTGGAAGCCATCTACTTCAACCACAGCAGCAGCTTCACCCTGCAGCTGCCCTTGATGCTGAGCGCTCTCAGCCTCGACGACACACCCGAGGTCGTTGAGAGCAAGTTGCGGCTTGTGGCCAACTACGTAGACATCACGATCCACCGGCGGATCTGGGGCTACCAGGCGATCGACTACTCAACGAACTACTACCGGATGTTCACGCTGCTGCGCGACAAGCTGCGGCGGCGCCCCCTTCAGGAGTTGCAGCAGGCGCTCTGTGATGACCTGGCCTCACTCCCCGATTTCGACGCCCTTCCCGCCTGGGGCCTGACCCGTGGGCGGATGAACCGGCCCCAGGTGAAGCGCTTCCTGGCGCGCCTCACCCATGAACTGGAGCAGGAGTCTGGCCAGCCCGGTCGCTACGTGGAGTACATCACCGCCAGTGGCCGACAGGCCTACGAGGTGGAGCACATCTGGGCTGAGCAGAGCTGGGCAGAAGACCGTGAAGGCTTTCGCACCTGGTATCCCCAGGAAGAAAACTTCCGGGAAGCCCGCAACCGGATCGGGGCCCTGCTGCTGATCCCGAAGTCGATCAACGCCAGCTACAGCGCTCGCTCTTTCGCCCAGAAGCGAAGCCAGTACGTCACCCAGAACCCACTGGCGCAGACCTTCTGCGACCAGGCCTATCAGAACAACCCTGCTTTCCTCGCCTTTCTGCAGCGCAGCGGCCTTCCCTTCCAGAGCGAACCGGAGTTCACCCCCGAAGCGCTGGAACGCCGCAACCAGCTCTACGCCCGCTTCGCCCAGAGGATCTGGAGCGTCGATCGGCTGGCGACAGGTGCCCCAGGGTGACGTTGAGATGAGCGGGTCGGCCACAATCCCTTGTACGACCGATACTTGTGAGGAACAGCCCGAGCAGAGACCCCTGGCCCCATGACCAGCTCAGCTGCCACCACGATCCGCCAGCGGCTGGATGCCCTGAAGCCCCAGGTGTTGGCTGTGGCAACCCGCCATGGCGCCTCCAACCTGAGGGTCTACGGATCCATCGCCACAGGCTGTGAACACCCCGCCAGCGATCTCGACTTGCTGGTCGACTTGCCTGAGGAGCAGTCGCTGCTGGGCCTGATCAGCCTGCGTCAGGACCTGGAAGACCTGCTGGGCTGTTCGGTGGACGTGACCGAAGCCGAGACCCTGCATCCCTTGATTCGCACCCAGATCCTGGAGCAGGCCCTAGCCCTGTGAACAAGGACCGCCTCTACCTCGAAAGCATTCGCGACTGCCTGGAGCGAATCACCGAGTACACCGCTGCAGTCTCGTCAGGGTCTGGCGCACCGTGATCACGGATCTCCCTCCGCTTCGAGAGACCGTTGCGAGGCTTCTCAACCATGCCTAACCCACTGGCTGACACCCCAACCCTGGCTGAGCAGCTGCTGGCCCATCTGCGCGCCCACCAGAGCGAGTGGCGGGACTGCTACCACCTGCAACGCATCGGCTTGTACGGCTCCACAGCCCGCAACGAGGCCACCGCGAGCAGCGATGTGGATGTGTGGGTCGAACTCGATCCCCTCACCCCCTTCGCCACGGTGCACCTAAAGCAGGAACTGGAGGCAGTGCTGCAGCGGCCGGTCGACCTGGTGCGCCTGCGAGAGCGCATGAACGCTGCCCTGCGCCAGGTGATCCTGCAGGAGGGTTTGACCGCGTGAACAAGAACTCAGACCTGCCGTTGCTGTTGATCACGCAACTCGCAGATGCTCTTGCTGAAGCCCTGCGCGATCCTGGCCAGACCAGGGAACGAGTCCAAGAGATCGAGAGCCATGCTCCCAAGTTCCCAGAGGTACGCTTCTGCAAAGGCTGCGTTCTTCCGATTGTTGATGCCATCGCCACATCGCTTCTCCATTCGGAGCTAGGGCTTTCTCGTGACGAGATCCGCCAGGCACTGCTTTGCGAGGGCCAGTCAACTCTGTCAGGCATCTATAGCCCTAAGGAGGGCCAGTCCGGCTTCGGCGGCGTTACATGGGGAGATAACTGGCAGAGAGTCAGCAAGTCAGGTCAGGTGGCACCTGCCGATAAGCCTGGTTACAGGCCATGCCCAGATTTCGGAATCGTTTCTCCCGATCAGTCCGCCTTGGCTCTCTTGGGCGAGGTGAAGTATGTCGGCAATCAGGGAGCTGCCAGCCTTGCTGGGATCATCAAGGAATTGCGCTACTACATGGGTCTGGCCGTTGAGCCCGACAAGAAATGGCACTACCGCTATGGGGTTGGCGTCCTCTACGCCGCAGCAGGCGATTCCCCGCGTCGGCTTCGGTTGATCACCGATTACTGGAGGAGTGACCGCTTCGCCCTGATTAGTCTTCAGCAGTAACGCATCGACGTTGATCTGAGCACAATGGAGCCATGAGCCTCGCCTTTGCCCAGCCCCAGCTCGACGCCATCGCCGCTGCCTGCCGCCGGCACCAGGTGCGGCGCATGCATCTGTTTGGCTCGGCCCTGCGCGACGACTTCGATCCCAGCCGCAGCGACCTCGATCTGCTGGTGGAGTTCCAGCCGATCGAGCCAGGCGCCCTCGTGCAGGCCTACTTCGGCCTGGAGCAACAACTGGCCTCGATCACAGGCAAGCCGGTGGATCTGGTGATGGCCGACGCCGTGCGCAACCCCTATGTGCGCCACGACATCGAGGCTTCGAAACAGCTGATCTATGAAGCGCTGTGATGAGGCGTGATCCTCGGGCTTTCCTGAACGATGTGATTGAGGCTGGCAGCGCCATCGTTGAGGCCGTCGATGGGATCAGCCTGGATGGCTACAGCCAGAGCCGCTTGATTCGCTCATCAGTGGAGCGGGAGTTCACCATCATCGGGGAGGCGCTCACCCAGCTTGCTCAGCGCGATCGCGCACTGTTCGAGCAGATCGAAGAGGCTCCACAGATCATCGCCTTCCGCAACAAGCTCGCCCACGAGTACACCAAAATCAGCAACGCCCTGGTGTGGGGTGTCATCGAGACGAACCTGCCTGTGCTGATGAAGCGCTGCAGCCACCTCCTCAACCAGCTGGATGAGAGGTGTCCCTGAACCATGGCCACCTCCGCCGAGATCCGCCAACAGCTCGTCGCCGCCCTGCGCAGCGACCTGATCGGCCCCAGCTGGGACGACGTAGCCCGGCGCCACGAACAGCTCAGCCAGCCCCCTTCGGTCTGGTACACGACGGGCTTCCTGGTGCCCCACGTTTTCCAGCAGGAGGCGCAGCGGCAGACCGCTGATCAGGGGCTGAGCTTTACCGACCTGGCCGGAGAAGACGACAGCAACGACGCCGCCAATCGTCTGGAGAAGAAGGAGCGCGACGACGACGCCAACGACTCCCTCGATCAGGCCAGCAAGCGCCGCACCTGGTTCCCGTCGTCGCTCGGGATGAGCTTCATGCTCGAGCGCGGCTCCACCCTCGAGGCCACCGTGAGCTGGGGCGACTACCTGCCCCCCGCCGACGGCGACGAGCCCAGGATCTGGTTGCGCACGCCCCAGCGCGTGCAGAAGACCTTCACGGTGCCGGGCCCCGGCAGCAGCAACGACATTCCGCTGGAAGCCAATCCCGAAGGTCTCTGCCTGCGCTGGATCGCCCGGCCCGCTCCCAAGAAGCTCGGCTATCCCAGCGACCAGCTGTCGGTGTCGCTGTTCCTGCTCAATCGGCGGCAGCCGCCCGAGAGCAACCAGATCCGCTTCCGCGATCCGCTCACGGCCTTCCAGGCCGAGCTGGGTCTGCACTGCCCTCAGGGCTTTCCGCCCCGCCGCGATGCCCTGCAGAACGTGGCCAACCAGGACAACGACGAAGCTCTGGCGGCGCTCCAATACCGGCGCGACTTCTGCTTCGCCAGTGGCCACAACGTGGCGGTGCTGCCCGGTGGGGTGACAGGGGAACGCCCGGATCGGGCCTACACGCTCACAAGCACCTGGCTGCCCACGGCTGAGGTGATGCGGGTGCTGCCGGAGCCGCCAGCCTCCGTGGCCAGCGTGCCGATGGGGATGGAGGCCCTGGCGGACCTCGCTCAGAGCGAGCAGGTGATCAGCAAGCTCCAGCCGATGGTGAAGGCCTACGGGCACTGGATTGCGCGGCAACCGGCCCATCCGATCGACGATCCAGCCCTCAACGAAACCGCCAAGAACCTCTGCAGCCAGGCCCAGGACTGCGCCGATCGCATCGAGGCCGGCATCCAGTTGCTCGCCGATCCCCTGGTGCGTGAGGCCTTCCGCACCATGAATCTGGTGATGGCCCGGGCCCAGCGTCAGCGTTCCTCCTTCACGGCCAAGGTGTCGCCCGATCAGATCGGCAAGGCCAGCGGCACCCGCACCCCCAGCTGGCGCTTCTTCCAGCTGGCCTTTGTGCTGATGAACCTGCCGGGGCTGGCGTTGCCGGCGGGCAAGCCCGCTCGCGGGCAGCTGCCGCTGGCCGGCATCGCCGATGGCGGCTCGGCCGCTGTGCAGCTCGATCTGCCCAACCATTCCGAGGAGCAGCGAGAGCGGGCCCGGCGGGATCGCGAGACGGTGGAGCTGCTGTTCTTCCCTACCGGCGGTGGCAAGACCGAGGCCTACCTCGGCCTGGCGGCCTTCACCCTGGTGCATCGGCGCCTGGCCCACCCCGGCATCGAGTCGGCCGGTGTCACCGTGCTGATGCGTTACACGCTGCGCCTGCTCACCCTGGATCAGCTGGGCCGGGCCGCCACCCTGATCTGCGCTCTGGAGCTGGAGCGCCTGGAGCGGGCGAAGACCGGCCACTCCTATCTGTTGGGCGACTGGCCGTTCGAGATCGGCATGTGGGTGGGCAAGGCCGCCACCCCCAACAACCTCGGCGGCCCTGGCGACAGCGATCAGAACTCCACCCACGCCCTGCTCACCAAGTGGAAGGCGGGCAAGCGCGATCGGCCGATCCCGATCGAAACCTGTCCCTGGTGCAATCGACCGCTCCAGCCGGACGGCTTCCACCTGCTGCCGCCCAAGAAGCCCGATCGCTTGGAGATTTACTGCCGTGAGCCGCGTCAGCCGGAAGCGCGTCAGGAACATGCCCACATGGGCCCCTGCCCCTTCAACCGCACTGTTCCCTTGCCGGTGCTGGCGGTGGACGAGCAGATCTACCGGCGCCTGCCCTGCTTCCTGATCTCCACGATCGACAAGTTCGCGGCCCTGCCCTGGGTGGGCAAGACCTCCTCCCTGTTCGGCAACGTCAGCCACGTCCAGATGCCGAGCGGTGGAGCCGTGGCGGGTTTCTGGGGGCCTGCCGAGAAGGCGACCGGCCTGAAGATCCCCCACGGTCGGTTGTTGCCGCCCGAACTGGTGATCCAGGACGAGCTGCATCTGATCAGCGGCCCCCTGGGCACCCTGGCCGGGCTCTACGAGACGGTGATCGAACGCCTGATGCGACCGACGCCCGAGTCGCCGCCGCCCAAGATCATTGCCTCCACGGCCACGGTGCGGCGCGCTGAGGCTCAGATCCGTGCGCTCTTCGGCCGCTCCCAGGCGCGGGTGTTCCCTCCGCCGGGCCCGGAGCGCGATGACAACTTCTTCTCACGCTCGGTCGACGATCCGAACCAGGCCCGGCTCTACGTGGGGCTCTCCGCGCCTGGCCGCAACCTCAAGGGCGTGTTGCTGCGCAGCTACCTCGGCCTGATGGCTGCCGCCCAGAAGGCCTGGGACGACCACAAGGCGCTGGGCGAGAAGAACCCGGCCGATCCCTACATGACCCTGCTGGGCTACTTCTCCAACCTCAAGGAGCTGGGGGTGACGCGCAGCATCCTCGAAGACGAACTGGGAGCCCAGCTGGAGGAGTTCGCCAGCAACCGGGCCTTGCCGATGGACGGGCTGGAGAACCCTTTCGCCAGCCGCAGGCGCCCCGAGATGCCGGAGGAACTCACCTCACGGGTGAGCACCGCCAAGATCAGCTCCACCAAGGATCGCCTCTCCAAGCCCTACGTCGACAAGGACCGGCTCGATGTGGCCTTGGCCACCAACATGATCTCGGTGGGTCTCGACATTGCCCGCCTGGGCCTGATGGTGGTGCTCAACCAACCCAAGACCGCCGCCGAGTACATCCAGGCCACCAGCCGGGTGGGTCGTCAGCTCAGCCCCAACCCCGAGGAGAACAAGCCTGGGCTGGTGCTGGTGTTGCTCAACCCCAACCGGCCTCGGGATCGCTCCCACTACGAGCTGTTCCCCTACTGGCACCAGACCTTCTATCGGCATGTGGAGGCCACCAGCTGCACGCCCTTCGCCAGCCGCGCGCTTGATCGCGGTCTGCCTGGGGTGGTGGTGGCCATGGCCCGCCATAGCGATCCCCAGCTGGCCCCGGCCCGAGGGGCGATGGCTGCTGATGCCCTGCAGCGGATCAAGGATCAGATCGCGGCGGCTCTGCAGAGCCGTTGCATCGCCAGCGGTGCTGCTGACGATGACCACAACCAGCTGCTGCCCACGGAGGTGCGCGATCAGGTGATCGATCTGCTGGAGGCCTGGTGGAAGCTCACCCAACAGCCTGAGGCCAAGCTGCAGTACTGGACCCATGAAGACAAGGGGGCCGGGGCCGGCCTGCTGCATACCCCGCTCGATACCGATGCCCTCTACGCCGGTGAGGGCTACAAGCAGTTCAGCACCAACTGGAGCCTGCGCGATGTGGAGCCATCGGTGCCGATCCGCCTGGTGAACTTCCGGGAAGAGATCACCGCTGAGGAGTGAGCTGAACGATGCCGCCCACGAGCCGCCGCAAACCTGCGCAACCGCCCCTCGGTGAGGCCCGTCAGAGCCAGGTGCTGCAGCTCTATGGCCCTGGCGCCATGGTGGATCTGCCGGACTACGCCGTGCTGATCGGCGGCCTCGACTTCTGGAACGATCGGGGCTGCGACCCGATCCATGAACCACGACTCCTGCGGTTGGCGCGGCAGGCCACGGGCGCGGCGCGGGTGGATCTGCGCACCCCTCCCAAGGAGGTGGATCCGCTCAAGGCCATCAGCGGCTCGATCAAGGCCCTGCGCTTCCCCGAGTGGTCGGTGGTGCAGAAGAAGATCCCCGACCGGCCGGCCTTCGGGATCAACTGCCGGGCGCGCCTGCTGGTGCACTACAACGACAGCTGCATCAAGGACTGGAAGAAGTACAAGGACGAAGACGGCGAGCACGCCCTGGTGCCGGTGCGCTTCGTGATGGCCTGCCCCCACGGTCACCTCAGCGACATCCGCTGGCGCGACTTCTGCTTCAACCAGTTCGGCTGCAAGAACGAGGAGCGCCTCTACCTGCTGGAAGCCGGCACCGGCAACGACTTCACCCAGATCTTCGTGCAGTCGGAGGGCGGCGTGACCCGCAAGCTCGCGGATGCCCTGATCCCCGAGACCAAGGCCCTCGGCTCCTGCCAGGGGCACACACCCTGGCTCGGTCGCTACAGCCGTGACGACGAACGCTGCCTCACCGATGGGGAGCCCACGCTCAACCGCCTCCTGGTGCGCTCGGCCACCAACGCCTACTTCAGCGAGACGATCTCGGTGATCTCCTTGCCGGAGGAAGCCGGCGGGCTGGCCAAGCGCGTGACCGGACTCAAGGACGAGCTGGAGGCCATCGAGGGGGAAGCCGATGTCGCCATGGCCCTGAAGTTCAATCCCAGGCTCAAGAGTGCCTTCGCGGGCGTGGAGCCAGCGGCGCTCTGGCAGGCGATCGAGGCCCAGCGGGGTGGCGCAACGGCGGAGGCCCCGCAGCCGAAGGATGAGGAGCTGCGCCTGCTGGTGGGGCCGATGGATGGGGTGTCCAGCTCAGCGGAGGACAGCCTCTTCGAAGCCGCGATCTGGTCGCCGCCGCATGCACCTGCCTGGTTCCAGACGGCCATCCGCCGGGTGCTGTTGGTGCGGCGCTTGCGGGAGGTGCAGGCCCTCGTGGGCTTCACGCGGTTCAAGGCTCGCACCAGCAGCCTGGGGGGCCTGCCGATCGACACCACCAAAGCCAACCGCCGCGCGCCCCTCGCCAACGACCTCCGCTGGCTGCCGGCCGCCGAGAACAAGGGCGAGGGGGTCTTCATCGAGTTCGACCCCACCACCATCAAGGCCTGGGCCGCCAGCGATGCCGTGCTTAGCCGTGCGGCCCAGTTCAACCAAGCCTTCGAGAACGAGTGGCTGAAGTCGAGGGGCCTCGACAGCGAGCAGTTCCCCTTCCCGGGCGCCCCCTACATCTTGTTGCACAGCCTCAGCCATCTGCTGATCACCGAGATGGCGCTGGAGTGCGGTTATGGCTCCAGTTCGATCCGCGAGCGGATCTACGCCAACCCCGAGATCGGCTACGGCATCCTGCTGCTCACCAGTACCTCCGGCTCGGAGGGCACCCTGGGCGGCCTGGTGGATGCTGGCAAGCGCATCGTGCCCTTCCTGGAGCGGGCCTTCGAGCGAGGGCAGCTGTGCAGCAACGATCCCTTCTGCTCCGAGCACGACCCCAACCACCCCTTCGACATTCGCCCCACCCATGGCGCCGCCTGCCATGGGTGCGAGCTGATCGCCGAAACCTCCTGCGAGCAGCGCAATGAGTTCCTCGATCGCGCGCTGGTGAGCCGCACCGTGTCGGCCCACGACGGCGATGACCCCAGCTTCTGGAGCTTCATCAACCCCGAGGCGGGAGCATGGCCCTGAAGCTCCCGGCTCAGACGCTGCGGGGCGTGGCGGCGGCGCTGCGACAGCTCAGCTACGTGCCCACCAGCTGGCAGAGCGTCCTGGCCGGCATGGGCAACGACGGCCGCGCCCAGATCGAACCGCTGCTGGTGCAGCTGGCGCGCGAGGGCGGCCAGCCGCGCCTGATGGCCCTGGTGCTGGAGCAGCTGGCGTCTCAGCAGGAGGCTCTGCAGCGAGAGCGGGATGCCTGGAGTTTCGTCTGGTCGGGGCCGGAGCCTGTGCATGCCCGCACCGCTGACACCTTCGCCACGGTGGATCAGCTGATTCAGCAGGCCACGAGCAGCTTGCTGATCGCCACTTTCAACATCGGCCTCTCCTCAGAGTTCCGCGATCTGCTGGAGTCGATGGCACTGCGCCTGGAGAGCGGCCAGCTGCAGCGCCTGGAGCTGTTCTTCCACCCCATTCAGATCGTCGATCGACTGGGTTCCGATCCCCTCGCGGCGATTCGTCGCTGGTTCAACGACAAGGTATGGCCGTGGCCCGTGAAACCGCAGGTCTACGTCGATCAGCGACTGCTGGTCGGTGCTGCCGAGCGCTGCTACCAGCACGCCAAGGTGGTGGTGGCAGATGCAGGCACCGAGCGCGCCAGTGCCCTCGTTACCAGCGCCAACTTCAGCGAAGCCGCCCAGCGCCACAACTTCGAGGCCGGGTGGTTGGTGCGCCAGCCTTGGCGGGCTGAGCAGGTGGCCAGCCACTTCCGCCGACTGGTGGCAGAAGGCCTGTTTTTGGAGGTGCCGCTCAGCGGTTGAGGCCAGGCGGCACACTTTGGGCGTTCGGGTGGACCAGTCCTGGTGCGGCGAACACGATCCCCATGGATGAGCTGTAGAGGTAGCGGGAGGCTGCCTTCAGCGGCGCAGGGTTGAGCGGCAGACGAACCGCAAGCAGAAGAACGAGTGCAACGAAGAGTGGGGTGCTCTTGACGGTGCGGGGCATGTGTGCAGTGCGACCCAACAAGCTACCCGCCGCGTTTGTGCGTCCCGCAAAGGAGGGGGCCTTCACGGTGCCGTGCGCACGAATTGCCCCTTGCCGTCGGCTCTGTTCGCACGAATCTGCGCACGCCTGGCCAAAAACTAGCCCAAAACCCAGTCAGGGCAAGGGTCGGGTGCCTGCCTTACAAGCAGGATGTCGCTGGTTCGAACCCGGCATCGCGCACTCATGCTCGAGAACGGCCACGGGTGGGACGAAGCCTAGGGGCTGCCTCCACGGGCCCCAGCCGGCCGTCCTCCGCAGTGCTGCCAGGTGCTGAGCAGGCCGTTGAGCTCGTGATGCAAGGCCTGGAGATCGGCAATCCGCTGCTCGATCTCACCTGCCTTGCTGCGGATCGTGGCCTGCAGGTCGTCGCAGGTGCACACCCCGGAGCGGCGGGCCTCCAGTACGGCTGCGATCGTGGGCAAGGGGATGTCGAGGGCTCGCAGGGTGCGGATCAGGGCCAGCTCGCCATACACCGACGCATCAAAGAGCCGGTAGCGCCCCTCACTGCGGCCTGATGGCCGGAGAAGGCCCTGGTCGCAATAGAAGCGGATCGTCTTCACCGAAACGCCCGAGCGGGTAGCCACCGCACCGATCTTGTCCAGTTCCTGGGCCATCCCCTGCGCCAGCTGTTGCGCAGCCACTTGACTCTCCACCAAGGGGAGACCTCACTTTAGAAGCATCGATGACTGGGTCCTCATGCGCTCGCTCGCCGCTTCGCTCGTGCTTGCCGGCCTCTGGGTTGCACCGGTGCTGGCCCAGGGCGATCCGCACCAGCACCACAACCACCACCAACACCACAACCACCACCAGCACCATCAGGCCGCCCCCGCTGCCGCTCCCCACAGCCAGGACCACGGCAGCCACGCCAACCACAGCCACGACGTTGGCCCGGCTGGCGCCACCTACGACCTTCGCTGGCTCGACGCCATGGTTCAGCACCACACCGGTGCGCTGCGGATGAGCGAGTTTGTGTTCAACATCGGCTCGCCTGGTGTGGGTGCTCTGGCCAATGGCATCTGGCGCGAGCAGGCCCGCGAGATCAAGGCGATGGGCCAGTGGCGCAAGGCCTGGTATCCCGAGGCGCCGGTGTACCCCGTGGCCCTGAGGCCCGGCGGCGATCCCAAGGCGATGGCTGGCCTGGAGCGCATGAGCGCGGCCCAGATCCAGGCGATGCAGATGATGGGCTCCACCCCCACCAAAGCCAACCGGGTGGTGTGGTTTCTCGAAGGGATGATCGCCCACCACGGCGGCGCCTCGCAGATGGCCCACGACGCCCTGGCCAAGAGCACCAATCCCACCGTGCGCCGGCTGGCGCGGGAGATCATCGTGGCCCAGCGTGGCGAAATCATCGAGCTCCGCCGCATGCTGCGCCTGGAGGGATTGAGCAAGCCGGAGTACAGCCAATACGACGCCCTCTTTCGATTCTGACTCCTCCGCTTCTGAGCCGTTCGTTGCCAACTTCACACCCGCCGATGCATCGCTTCTCGACGGCCAGCCGCATCACCCTGATCGCCCTGGCGTTGGCAGCAGTGCCGCTGGCCAGCCACTCTCATCCCAAGGGGCTCTACGACACCCAGCAGCAGGCGGAGCAGCGGGCCAAGGAGCTTGGCTGCACGGGCACCCACCAGAACAACAGCAAGTGGATGCCCTGCAGCAACGAGGCGACCCTGCACCAGCACCTGCGTCAAAACTGATCCCACCACCCCGGCCTTGCCATGGCTCTCCTGCCCAAAACCCGCTGGCGCCAGCTGCACCGCTGGGTGGTGCCGATCGCGGCGGCGCCGCTGCTGCTCACGGCGGCCACCGGCTCGCTCTACAGCCTGCTGCTGGAGCGGGGGATCGATGCCTTCTGGTTGCTCAGGATTCACGCCGGCCGCTTTGGCCCGCTGAATCTGCAGCCTTACTACTCAGGACTGCTGGGGCTGTTCACCCTGGTGGTGATCGGTTCCGGTCTGGCCCTGCTGCTTTCAGCCCGCAGAGCCAAGGCCTGAGGTCGGGTTAGCCACCGGCGAGCATCACCGCGCCCATGGCGGCCATGATCAGGTTCTCCGCGAAGCTCACCACGCCAAGCGGGGTTCTGGAGTTGCCACCCACGCAGGCGCAGTTGAGTGCCAGGTGATCGATGAACACGGCCTTGCCCACCGACACCATCCCCATGGCACCGAGCAGAACGGCCACGGCGCCCACCAGCTGGGCAGCGGCGCTGGGCCCGGGTTGGAGCAACACGCCGAGGCCCACCAGCAGCTCGATCCCGGGGTAGAGGCGAGCCCAGGGCCGCCAACGCTGGCTGAGCAGGTCGTACTTGCGGAAGCTGGCCGCAAACGCCTGCACATCCATCAGCTTGAGCATGGCCAGCAGGCAGATGGCGAACCCCATGAAGCCGCCCACGCCGGCTGCCAGCACCAGGGTCATCAGGGCGGCGGTGAGGAACACGGCCACCACCGGCGCGTTGGAGATCTCAGCGGCTTCCGGCCGTACGCCCAGTCGCCCTGCCAGATCGCTGTACCCACCGATGCGCTCATCCTCTGCGAAGATCTGCGGCGTGGTGGCCACTCCATGGGCAGCCTTGAAGGCTTCCACCTCCTCCGCGCTGGTGAGGGGGTGGTCTTCAAAAGGGATGTGCCGTTCCTGCAGCAGCCGCATCGCCCGCAAACCCCAGGGGCAGGCATGGTCCGGCAGATCCATCCGGTACAACCGCACGGCATGAAGAGGGGAGAAGGCCATGGCAGCCGGGACAGGCACGGGACTGATCCAGTGTGAAGTCTCTAGCTGCTGGAGAGTCAAGCCGCAGGGTTGCCACCCCGGCCGGTCAGCCCGTGGGGCGGGAAAGCACTCTGGCGTTCACTCTCCGCAGAAGTGCGCGCCGTCCTCAATGCACGGCAAAGAAATCAGGCGGCTCCCGCCTGGGGTCGGCGTGTTTTTCGTGTGATGCATCCCAGGGAAAGATCGCTCTTTATGGGGCGATGGATCGCTTGAGCTGAAAGTAGAGATGTTGTGGGTTTTTGTACTGGCGAGGCAGGCAATTGTGCAGGGTTGCTAGTCGAAGCCAGCAGACACTGCGCTGGATCTGCTCCATGGGCTTTTCTTCCCGGATGAGAATGCGCAGTGCCTTGCAGTAGAGCGGATAGCTGGCTTCCAGCTCGCCGATGGTGAGGGTCGTTGTAAAGGTCGCCTGTCCCATCTCACGCGCATGCGGGCGTTCTCCACATTCGAACGTCAGCCCCCTATGGCGAAGCCCCCTTTCGGGGGTAATTTCGATACGACTGCCCTTAGTCGTCGTGGATGCGGCAGTTGATGATGTCGGGATTGAGGTCGCAGAACACCTCAAAGGGTGAAGGAGCCTCGGTTGCTTCGGGATGGCGCTGCTGAAAAGCCTCGAGCTCGCTGATCTGCTGCTCTATCTTGCGAGCGATCGCCTGATCCCCTTTCGCCTGAGCGTCCGCGAGAGCAGAGCGGTAGCTCTGGAGCTGCTCCCCAATGCTGGCCATGGGCTTCCGTTCCTCTTAGTGCCGAATAAGCCCGGAGAATGTAGTCCCAACCAGCAGCCCGACAGGGAGGCAGTCATGCCAATGGCCAGTGCAATATCGACAAACTAAGCATTCTTGCTTATTGCTTTTGTTTTGGTCTTGGCGGTGAGCTCTGCTGATGCAAGGTTGGCAAGGTCTTGCCTGTTTGCGATGGCTGATGCTCCCTATCTTGTGGCACTGGCGCTGGTGGAGCAGCAGGGCAAACGGTTGCTGCCGCTCACCGGTAAATCCCAATCCGCCCAAAACTCCCTGGCGGACCAGCCTGGCGAGGAGGGGAGCACCCTGGCGCTCGAGTTGCTCCTGCGCCTCTGGCAGCGCAGTGATGACGGCGCCATCCAGCGGGCCGCTCGGGAGGACAGCCTGTTGCTGTGACGTGACCCCCTTTACTGGTCCAGTTCTTTTGAGAGCTGGTGGGTAGTCAGGCCGCTCTCCACTGGTGGAGAGTCTCCAGGGGCGTACGCCCCTGGAGCGCTGAATCCGGTCTGTAGGTGTTGT
>VGPU01000040.1 GCA_016882525.1 Cyanobacteria bacterium M_surface_10_m2_119
GGCCCCAGGCCACGGCCGCCGAGCTGGGCTACGTGTCCCTCAAGGGCGATGTGCTCCAGCGCGCCCTGGCCGAAGTTGAGAAGATCAAGGAGTAGACGCTCCAGGATGGTGCTGCTGTCCCCCGGGATCTCCACTGCTCGCCTGCTGGCGATTGCCCTGGCGTGGAGCGGACTCTGGGGCCTGGCGGCGCATGCGGAGATGGGTGTCGGCCCCCCTCGATCCTGATCGGCCTGGCGGCGGCCTTCAGTGGCCCCTCCGCCGAGCTCGGCCGGGAGTACCGCGCCGGGGCCCACGAGGTGTTCGACCAGGTGAACGCCCAGGGGGGCGTCCATGGCCGGCAGATCGTGATGGTGTACCGCGACGACCGCTACGAGCCGGCCCTGGCCCGCCGCAACACGGAGCGCTTCATCCAGCGCGACAAGGTGTTTGCCCTGTTCGGCTACGTCGGCACCCCGACCGTGCAGGCAGCCCTGCCTCTGATCGAGCAGGCCAAGGTGCCGCTGATCGCCCCGCTCACGGGGGCCCAGCTGCTGCGCCAGCCGCTCAACCCCCTGATCTTCAACATCCGCGCCAGCTATCACCAGGAGATCGAGTCGACGGTGCGCTACCTGCTGCGCTACGGCAAACGCTCGATCGCCGTGGTGTATCAGAACGACGCCTTTGGCCGCGATGGCCTGCAGGGGGCCCGCCAGGCCCTGGCCCGCCGCGGCCTGCGACCCGTGCTCGAGACCACGGTGGAGCGCACTCAGCGGACACCCGCGAGGCGGCCCGGCGGGTGGCCCTGGCCCGCCCCGACGCGGTGCTGATCGTGTCGTCATACGGCACCACCGCCAGCTTCATCCCCAACCTGCGCCAGCAGGGCAGCGACGCCCAGGTGATGACCGTGTCATTCGTGGGCAGCAACGCCCTCGCCCGCACCCTGCCCCCCGAGCACCGCCACGGGGTGGGCATCAGCCAGGTGGTGACCTTTCCCTGGAACCCCCGGGTGCCCGTGGTGCGCGACTACCAGAACACGATCCGCCGCAACCGCAGCGACAGCCGCTAGGGCTTCTCCAGCCTGGAGGGGTACATCGCCGCCACCCTGCTCGTGCGGGCCCTGCAGGCGACGGGTCCCGATCTCACCCGCTCGGGCCTGATACGCAGCTTCGAGGCGATGGGAAATGTCGACCTGGGCGGGTTCCGCGCCAGCTTCAGCCCCCAGCGCCGCCAGGGCAGCGACTTTGTGGAGCTCACCTTCATGGTGGGCCGCGACGGGGCCTTCATCCACTGATGCCGACGCCACCCTTGGCCCTCCTTCCTCTCGACGAGCTGCTGCTCCAGGGGGGAGTGGCGCTGCTCTATCTGGTGTTTGTGGTGCTCACCGCCCTTGCCCTGGCGCTGGCGCGCTGGGTGAAAGCCCGCGGCAACCTGCAACTGCAGGCCGGCCTGCTGAGTCCACTGGGGTCGCTGTACACCCTCACCACCGCGTTTCTGCTCTCCAATGTGATCTTCCAGTTCACCAACCTGCGCACGGCCCTCACCCAGGAGGTGGTCACGATCAACAAGCTGGGGGCGGTGATGTCGGTGCTGCCCGCTGAGCAGCGCATCGAGGCCCGGCGGCTCCTCTACGACTACGGCGAATCCATCGCCCGCGACGAGGCCCAGACCATGCGCCACGGCCAGCGCAGCGAGCTCACCCAGGAACGCATCGACCGCCTGCGCGACTTCCTGGCCAGCCCGGATGCCAGCCCCCCCGAGAGGGAGCAATCCACGCCGGAATCGGCCAGCTACCTGCGCAAGGCCAGCGACTTCGGCTTCGATCTGATCGATGCCCGCGAACGGCGCCTGTCCCTGGCACGGCAGACCTTTCCGACGCGGCTATGGCTGGCCATTGCCGTGATGTACTTCGCCCTGGCCCTGCTCGCCTTTCTGGTGCAGGGGGGCGCCTGGACCACCACCTGGGTGGCGACGATTCTGCTGCTGGCCGCGCCGGTGCCGGCCGTGATGCTGTTCGTCTACGCCAACCCGATCGCCAATGGGCTGATCGACATCACCGCCACCCTCGATGCGGTGCTGGAGCGGAGTCTCTGATGGCGTGCAGCACGCTGCCCACTGGCCGGGGTGGCGCCGTTCTGGCCCTGGTGGCCCTGCTGGCGGGCTGCACAGCCCGCTCACCCCAGGCCCCGCTGCCGGCACCCGGAAGCGAACCTGCAGCGGTGCCCCTGCGGGGCGCCAGCAGCACCTTTGCCGCCCAGGCCTTCCTGCGCTGGTTCAACCAGCTTGCGGTGCACCAGAACATCGCGGCCGAGCTGGAGGTGGTGGGCTCCGGGGAGAGCATCCGCTCCTTCCTGGCCGGGCAGGTCGACTTCGCCGCCACCGACAGCCCGCCCTCGCCGCAGGAACTGCAGGCGGCCCCGCGGGGCGTGGTGGCCTTCCCGGTGACGGCCGGCGCCATCGCCATCGCCTACAACCTGCCCGGCTGCGACCTGCGCCTGAAGCGCGAGCAGCTGGTGGCGATCTACCTGGGAGCGATCACCAATTTCGCCGAGCTCGGCTGCCCCGATCAGCCGATCACCGTGTTGCACCGGGCAGCTGCATCCGGCACCACCGCCAACTTCACCGCATCGCTGGCCGCCTTCAGCCCGCTCTGGCGGCAGGGTCCGGGCAGCGGGCGCCAGGTGCGCTGGCCCGTGGGCCGGGCCGTGGTCGGCTCCGATGGCATGGCCACCAGCCTGGGCGAGATCCGCGGCAGCATCGGCTATGTGGAGGCGGCCTACGTTCGCCCGCCGCTCCAGGCCGCCGCCCTGCAGAGCGGCGACGGGGCCTTCGTGAAGCCGGATGCCCGAGCCGCCGCCCAGGCCCTGGCCGCCATTCGCCTGGATGAGCGGCTGCTGGGGGGCAACCCGGATCCGCCCACCGGCTACCCGATCGTGAACTTCAGCTGGATGCTGGTGCCCTCCCGCAGGTTGGGGCCACGCCTGGCGCCGGTGAAGACCAGCCTCACCTACATCCTCAGCCAGGCTGGACAGGACGATGCCGAGCGCCTGGGCTACGTGCCGCTGCCCACCGAACTGCGCCAGCGCGCCCTGCGGCAGTTCGGCCAGCTGAAAGCGGGGCAGGGAGGCGGTCCCTGACGGGCGTCAGGGTCGCAAGCGACGGCCCAGGCCATACCCCACCTGCACCAGGGCCAGCCCGCCCAGCAGGCTGATGGCCAGCACGGCCAGGACCTGCAGGGGCCTGCCGGCATCGAGCCCCCGCACCAGCTCCAGCATCCAGCTGGAAAAGGTGGTGAGCGAACCGCAGAAGCCGATCCCACCCCAGAGATAGAGCCGGGTGCGGCGAGGGGGCTGGGCCAGCAACACCCCGATCAGCAGGCAGCCGAGCAGGTTGGCCAACAGATCGGCGCCGGTGATGGCCCGCAGACGGCCGCCACTGGCGCTGGCCGCCAGCTCCAGTTGCCAGCGCAGCAGGGCACCGGGGATCGCCCCGGCCGCCACCAGGGCCAGATCCCTCAATTCATGGCGCAGGGCCTGGTTCAAGACTCCATCCCCAGCAGCAGGCCCAGCTTGAGGGCCAGCAAGCCGCCCAGCACCGAACCTGCCACCAGCAGCAGCACCTCCCCCCAGTGGCGCTGGCGCAGCTCGGCGTGCACCTCGCCGATGAAACTGGAGAAGGTGCTGAAGCTGCCGAAGAAGCCGGTGCCGATCAGCAGCAACAGCCGCTGGCCCGTGCCGTTGCAGCTCTGCTCCAGGCCCACCACCAGGCCGAGGGCAAAGGCGGCGATCACGTTCACCCCGAAGGTGCCCCAGTGCTTGCGGGGCAGCATGGGTTCCCAGTGGTTCACCACGCGAAAGCGCAGCCAGGCTCCGGGCACCGCACCGAGCGCCACCAGCAGCGCCGCTGTCGACTTCTCCATGGCTCCATCCTCCAGCAGCGCGCAGCGCCCGGGAATCTGTTTCAGCTGAACGCTTCACCACCGAGCCTTAACCAACAACTGGCGTTGATTGATCAGGCTGGATCCACACGCCAACACGGCCATGGGCGGCAAGCAGTCGGGTTCCGTTGCGTGGCGGCTGGGGCCGCTGCTTCCAGCCCTCGCCGCCCTGCTGTCCGCCTGCAGTGGTTCAGGCCAGCAGGCGGGAACGACCATCCAGATCAGCGGCTCCAGCACCGTGTTCCCGATCATCGAGCGGGCGGTGGAGGCCTACCGCGGCACCGAACAGGGCAAGGGGGTGCAGGTGGAGCTGAGCGAGGTGGGCACCAGCGGGGGCCTGCGCCAGTTCTGCGCCGGCGAGATCCCGATCGCCAATGCCTCGCGGCCGATCAGCAGCAAGGAGCTGAAGGCCTGTGAGGCCAACGGTGTCACCTTCATCGAGCTGCCGCTGGCCTTCGATGCCCTCACCGTGGTGGTGAACCAGGGCAACAGCTTGGCCACGGCCATCAGCACCGAAGAGCTGGCCCGCACCTGGAACCAGGAGGCCCAGGGCAAGATCAGCCGCTGGAATCAGATCAACGGCAGCTGGCCCGACCAGCCCCTGAAGCTCTGTGCTCCAGGCAGCGATTCCGGCACCTTCGATTACTTCAACGAAGCGATCAACGGCGACAAGGCCAACGCCCGCACCGACGTGCAGAGCAGCGAAGACGACAACGTGCTCGTGAGATGCGTGGCCGGCGATAGCAATGCCATGGGCTACTTCGGCTTCGCCTACTACCAGGCCAACACCGAGCGCCTCAAGGCCCTGGCCATCGCGGGGGCTGATGGGGTGGCGGTGCTGCCCTCGGTGAAGTCGGCCCAGCTGGGCACCTACAAGCCCCTCTCACGCCCCCTGTTCGTGTATGTGAACGACCAGCAGATGCGGGCCAACGATGCCATCCGCAGCTTCGTAGGCTTCGCGGTGGGCAACGGGCTCCATTTTGTCGATGAGGCGGGCTACATCCCGCTGCCGGCCGACACCTACCGGATCGTGGAATCGAAGCTCTACCGCCACATCCTCGGCACCTCCTTCGGCGGCGATCTGCCCGTGGGGCTGGGCATCGGCGAGGCCCTGCGCCGGAGCTTCGATGACACCCGCAAGCCCGAATTCCGCTGATCCTGCCGAGTTGACTCAAGCCGCCGGGCTGAGTTGCCGCGGCGGCGTGGGCAACCGGGTGCTCACCCCAAAGGCCAGAACCACCAGCAGGGCCGAACTGCACAGACAGGCCGGCAGGCCGCCCACCAGGAACAGGGCACCGGAGAGCACGGTGCCCAGCAGCCGACCGGCGGCATTGGCCATGTAGTAGAAACCCACGTTGAGGCTCACATCCTCGTCCTCGGTGTAGGCCAGGATCATGTAGCTGTGGATCGAGGAATTCATGGCAAACACCACCCCGAAGGCCGCCAATCCCACCACCACGGCGATGCCGGGCTGAGCCACCTCCCGCCAGAGGGCGATGGCGATCAGGGCGGGGATGGCGCTGAGCAGGGCGCTCCAGAACTGCACCGCAAGCGGACCGGGAGGGGCGCTCTGGCCCCAGCTGCGGCGCAGGGCCGGGGCGGCCCCCTGCACGATCCCGTAACCGATCACCCACAGGCCCATGAAGCCGCCCACCTCCCAGAAGCGCCAGCCCAGGGCGGCCTGCAGAAACACCGGCAAGGCCACCACAAACCACACATCGCGGGCGCCGAACAGAAAGAAGCGCGCCAGCGACAACACATTGATGCCGCGCGATTTGGAGAACAGGGCCGTGAAACCGGGCTTCTGCTTCATCCGGCCGATGTCAGCGGGGAGGACCAGCGTGACCAGAAAGGCCAGAAACAGCCCGGCCGCCATGGCCCCCACCGCCGCGTTGAAACCGATGGTGGTGAGCAGCAGGCCCCCGAGGAAAAAACCCACGCCCTTGAGGGCATTCTTGGAGCCGGTGAGGATCGCCACCCACTGGAAGAGCTGGCTTTCGCCCCGGCTGTGATCCTCAGGCGTTTCCGGCACCACGGTCTTGATGGCGCTCTTGGCGCTCATCTTGTTGAGATCCTTGGCGATGCCGCTCATCGCCTGAGCCACCATCACGGTGGCCACGCTCCACCACTTCGGCCAGCTGTCGGCCACCGGAATCAGCATCAGCAGCGCCGCCACCTGCATCAGGGTGCCGCTCCACAGGGTGAGCCGCAGGCCGAAACGGGCCCCGAGCCAGCCGCCATAGAGGTTGGTGAGGATCCCGAAGAACTCGTAGAAGAGAAACAGGAAAGCAATCTCGAGCATGGAGTAGCCCAGCTCGTGGAAGTGGAACACCACGAGTATGCGCAGGGCACCGTCGGTGAGGGTGAAGGCCCAGTAGTTGGCCGTCACGATCACGTACTGCTGCAGGGCGGTCGGGGGCTGCAGGCGGACCGGAGCTCCCATCACTTGTCCTCCAGGCTGGCCACATGACAGGCCAGATCAGCCATGCGGCTGCTGTAGCCCCATTCGTTGTCATACCAGGCGTACACCTTGAGCTGGGTGCCGCCGGTCACCATGGTGGAGAGGGCGTCGATGATCGAACTGCGGCTGTCGTTCACGTAGTCGACCGACACCAGTGGACGGGTTTCGATGCCCAGAATTCCCTTCAGGGGTCCCTGCGCTGCCGCCGTGAAGGCGCCGTTCACCTCCTCCACCGTGACGCTGCGCTCCAGCTCGAACACCGCATCGGTGAGCGAGGCGTTGAGCAGGGGCACGCGCACGGCATGGCCGTTGAGCTTGCCCAGCAGCTCGGGAAAGATCAGCCCGATCGCCTTGGCTGAGCCGGTGGTGGTGGGGATCAGGCTCTGCAGGCAGGAGCGGGAGCGACGCAGGTCGCTCTTGAAGCTGTCGATCACCACCTGGGTGTTGGTCACATCGTGGAGAGTGGTGATCGAGCCGTGGCGAATGCCGAAGCTCTCGTGCACCACCTTCACCACCGGCGCCAGGCAGTTGGTGGTGCAGGAGGCGGCGGTGATCACCCGGTGGCGGGCCGGGTCGTAGAGGCCGTGGTTGATGCCGTACACGATGTTGAGCACCTCCTCGCCGGCCACGGCGCCCTTCACCGGGCAGGCCACGATCACCCGCTCCACGCCCAGTTCGGCGATGGTGGGCTCCAGGGCCTCGGGTGTCTTGATCTTGCCGCTGCACTCCAGCACCAGCTCCACGCCGGCCTGGCGCCAGGGCACTGCGGCGGGATCGCTGGCCTGGGTGTATCCGATCGCCTGGGAATCCACCTGGATGGCTGTGGCGCTGGCGGTCACGGCATGGGGCCAGCGGCCGTGCACCGAGTCGAACTCCAGCAGGTGGGCAGCGGTGACCGCATCGCCCGCCCTGTCGTTGATGTGCACCAGCTCGATGCTAGGCCGGCCCCACAGCGCCCGGAACACCAGCCGACCGATGCGGCCGAAGCCGTTGATCCCCACTCTCATGCCCCAGGCAGCAACTGCACCCACTGTCCATCAAGGAAAGTTGATGGGTTTTATGGCGGGGTTAAGGGAGCGCCCCATTCGCACCAATTAAGTTTGATGGATCTTCCGAGCTGCCCGTGCCCACCGCCCCCTCGCTGGCGCCTCCGGCCCCACCGGCCCTGAATCCAGACCAGGCCCGAGCGCTGCTCAAGGCCCTGGCCGATCCGATCCGGCTTCAGGTGATCGAGGCGCTCGGTGGCGGCGAGCGCTGCGTGTGCGAGCTCACCGTAGCGCTGGGGCTGGCCCAGTCGAAGCTCTCGTTTCACCTCAAGGTGCTCAAGGAAGCAGGCCTGCTGGCCGATCGCCAGTGCGGCCGCTGGGTGTACTACCAGCTGCAGCCCGAGGCCCTTGAGCAGCTGCGGGGCTGGCTCGCCCAGCTGGCCGCCAGCTGCACAGCTCCGGCCGAGCCCTGCTGCTGAATACCCCAGGCATCACAGCAATGGGCATCTTTGAACGCTTTCTCAGCCTGTGGATTGCGCTGGCGATCGTGGCCGGCGCGGCCCTGGGGGCCCTGTTTCCCGGTGTGGCGAGCGCCATCGAAGCGCTGCAGGTGGCGCGCATCAACCTGCCGATCGCCCTGCTGATCTGGGGAATGATCTACCCCATGATGCTGGCGGTGGATTTCGGCGCGATCGCCTCCAACGGGGAAGGGGGCCTGCGCCGCCAGCCGAAGGGTCTGATCGTCACCGTGGCGGTGAACTGGCTGATCAAGCCGCTCACGATGACGGCCATCGCCTGGCTGTTCATCCGCGGCCTGTTCGGCACCTGGATCCCGGCCGAGCTCAGCGATCAGTACATCGCCGGCATGATCCTGCTCGGCGTGGCCCCCTGCACGGCCATGGTGTTCGTGTGGAGCCGCCTCAGCGACGGCGACCCCAACTACACCCTGGTGCAGGTGGCGATCAACGACCTGATCATGGTGTTCGCCTTCGCGCCGATCGCCGCCCTGCTGCTGGGGTTGAGCAACGTGCTGGTGCCCTGGGACACCCTGATCGCAGCGGTGGGGCTGTTCGTGGTGGTGCCGCTGGTGGCGGGCTGGCTCACCCGCGTGCTGTTGCGCAGCCCAGGCCGGATCGAACGCCTGGAGGAACGGCTCAAGCCCCTGGCGATCGTGAGCCTGATCGCCACGGTGCTGCTGCTGTTTCTCGTGCAGTCCGGCGCCATCCTGGCCAACCCGGTTGCGATCGTGTTGATCGCCATCCCCCTGATCCTGCAGACCTACCTGATCTTCTGGATCACGGCCCAGTGGATGCGGCTCTGGCGCCAGCCCCATGCCATCGCCGCCCCCGGCGCCATGATCGGTGCCTCCAACTTCTTCGAGCTGGCGGTGGCGGTGGCCATCAGCCTGTTCGGCCTCAACTCCGGCGCCGCCCTGGCCACCGTGGTGGAGGTGCTGGTGGAAGTGCCGGTGATGCTCTCGCTGGTGGCGATCGCCAACCGCAACCGGCGGTTGTTCCCCTAGCCAGCAGCGTGCCGGTGGGCACGACACGCCATCCAGGCCGCTTGAGACCACGGAAACGGCACCCCGAACGCCGATCGGATCGGCAGGCCGGTGTGGCACCTGTCAAGCAACAGGAACACGAAACAGGTGCCTGCCGCATCCCTACCCTCCGAGCCAGTTGAGCGCATTCATGGCTTCCGGTGCATCGCTGTGGACGGCCTGTGGACCGGTGGCCCTGCCGCTGCTGCTGCTCTCGCTGGCGGTGTTCACCGTGGCCTTCGAGCGCGGCAGCTTCTGGTGGCGCTGGTGGCGCCAGGGGCGGCGTCCCTGGCGCGAGCTGCAGCAACGCCTCGCCGCGTGCAGCACCATCGAGGAGCACACCCTCGTGCTGAACCAGCAGGATGCCGCCATGGCCTGGGGGGAACCCGTGCTCCAGGCAGCCCTGATCCTCACCCCCCTGCTGGGGCTGGTGGGAACCACCTCAGGACTGATGGGCGTGCTGCGCACGCTGGGACCCCAGCTGCTGCTGCCGCCATCGGCACCGCTGGCCGGCTACGCGGCCGTGCTGATGCCCACCCTGGTGGGCCTGCAGGTGGCCCTGCTGGCCACCGCTCTCCTGCTGCTCAACCAGAGGTTGCGGCAGTGGCAGATCGGTCGTCTGCAACGCCAGCCGCTGCGACCGGCACTGGCGGAGCATCCATGAACCGAACCTCCGCGGCTCCCGGGGGGGTAGCGCTCCTGGCCATGCCGCTGGTGGGCTGCACCCTGCTCATCTGCACGGCCGTTGCCAGCCTGCCGGCCCTGCTGGCCAGCGCCCAGCCTCCCCGGCCCGCACCCCAGCCGTCAGACCTCACCCCGGCCCTGGCCCTGCCAACCCCGGGCGCAGCGGAGCTGGTGGTGGTGCGCAGCGCCAGTGGTCACTGGTATCTCAACCAGCAACCGATCGCCGCTCCAGCCCTGGCCCGGCTGTTGGCCGAGGAGAGCGGCCAGAAACCGGTGCGGCTGCTGGCCAGCGATCGCCTGAGCATCGCCGAGCTGGTGCAGGCCCAGGCCTGGCTGCGCCCCCAGGGACCGCGGCCCGTGGTGCTGGAGCCGGCGCTGATCCCATGA
The DNA here is from genome assembly GCA_016882525.1 of Cyanobacteria bacterium M_surface_10_m2_119. Taxonomy (GTDB): domain Bacteria; phylum Cyanobacteriota; class Cyanobacteriia; order PCC-6307; family Cyanobiaceae; genus NIES-981. Next base: position 9,972 of record VGPU01000040.1, read on the forward strand.
CCACTGCGCCGCGCCTGGGACCACTGCCGCAGATCCACGCCGCCCTCCCCCTGGCCGCCGCCCTGCAGGCATTCCTGGCCGTGGCGCTCTGCGGCTTCGGCCTAGCCCTGCTGCTGTTGCCCCAGCGGCTGCTGCAACGCCCCCTGATCCAGGGGGTGGTGAGCCTGCATGTGGCCGCCGATGGGCAACTGCGCCTCTGGCATCAACCCGTGCAACGCCCGGAACTGGCGGCGTTTCTGCAGGCCACGGCCCAGAGACGGCCCGGCAGTCGCCTGCGGGTGATTCCGGATCCGCAGGTGAACTGGGGCCGGCTGCGCCCCTTGCTGCGGGAGCTGCAACAGGGGCCCCTCCCGCTGGAACTCCAGCTCCCCCCTGCCCCCGCCAGCTCCACCCCCAAGCCAAGTCCCCGTGCCTGACCTCCGCCGCCATCCCCTTGTGGCCCCCCTGGCCGCGGCCGCCCTCTGTCAGGGGCTGGTGCTGCTGCTGGTGCGACCACCACTGCCGCCCCCTGCAGCGACCACCGCAGGCGCCGCCCCCAGGGGCAACGACACCGCGGAGTTGCTCAGCCTCAGTCGGCGGGTGGCGGCCCCCACCCGGCCTGCCCTGGGTCCCAACAACCTGCTCAGCCTGCCCCTTCCGCCCCCACCGCCGCCGCCTTCCCAACTCGGACTGCCCCCCGCCCCACCTGCCGCCACCGCTGCGTGCGGGCCCCAGCGCCCGAATCGGGTGCCGCCAGCCCCGCCGTGTCGGCCCGCCCAGCCCGGGCCCGTGGCGGCGACGGCACCACCGCCGGCCAACCTGCCCAGCTCCCCGGCAGCGGTGCTGGAGCTGGCACGGGCCGTGGCCGAAGGTGCCCCCCGGGCCATCGCCAACGACGGAGCGACCCAGGCGATGGCCGCCGTGCAGCGGCGCCAGTGGTGGCTGGATCCGGCCCAGCAGCGCCTGCTGCAGCGGGCCTGGGATCAGGCGGAAACCACCCCCACCCCCGAGAGCTTGGGCGAACTGCCCACGGGTCTGCAGGTGAGACGGGTGAGCGCCGCCAGGCTTGGTGGCCTGGCCGGGGGCGACGTGCGCGGCCGCAGCCTGGTGAGCCGCCAGCACCTGACCCTGCTGTGGAGCGAGGGCGAGGAGCTGTGGCTGCTGCGCCTGCCCCTGGGCTGAGGAAAGCCAGACGGGTGGCGGTAACAACCGCGAAACCGTCCGCGCCAGGGCTAACCAACTCTTAAACGCTCCTCAACCGGGCCTTTGCCATCCGGACAAAGGGGCTCCATAGCGTGAGCACGCAGACCAGGACCGCGTCATGGTGTTCACTCCGGCCCTTGAAGCCAACGCCCGCGACAGCTTCCGGGACCTGCTCGAAACCAGCTACGAGAAGCGCAGCCTGGTGCACCTGAGCGCCGGCAGTGTGGTTCCACTTCTGCGCAAAAGCGTGTGGCTGGTGGTGCGCGGCATGGTGAAGCTGAGCGCCATCTCCATGCAGGGCGACGAGCTACTGCTGGGTCTGGCCGGTTCCAATGAACCGTTCGGCGACCCGCTCACCAACGTGCAGGCCTACGAGGCCCGCACCATGATCGATACGGACCTCCTCTGCCTGAGCTGTGAGGAACTGGCGGCCTCGCCCCACCTGGCGACCGCCGTGCTTCAGGGCATGGCTGCCCGCTACCGCCAGAGTGAAGCGATGCTGGCCCTGCTGGGTCTGCGCCGGATCGAGGAGCGGGTGCGCGGTTTCCTCGAGCTGCTCGCCAACGACTACGGCCAGCCCTGCGACCAGGGGCTGCGGCTGAACATCAAGCTCACCCACCAGGAACTGGCCAGTGCCCTCAGCACCACCCGGGTGACCGTGACGCGGGTGCTCGGGAACCTCCGCGATGAGGGCTGGCTGCACATCGATGGCCAGCGCCGGCTGGTGATCGCCCATCAGCCCCTGCTGCGCCGATGACGCCAGCGCAGCGGCCCCCGCGGCTGCTGCTGGTGAACGGTGATGGAATCGGGATCGACAGCCTCGAGCGGGCGCTCACGGAGGCCGGATTCGTGGTGGTCACCTGCACCGGATTCCCCGCAGGGCAGCAGCTGTTGCAGCACGACCACACCTGGGAGCTCATCGTGATCAACGGCGATCCCGCCGACCCGCACCTGCACGCCTTCTGCGGCTTGCCCGAGCGCCAGCGCACGACCATCCCCGTGCTGGTGCTCGGCCCGGCGCCCGGAGGGTCAGGAACCCTGGCCAACGGATCGATCAGCAGCGAGGGGGCCCGGGTGCTGGCCCTCGAGGCCGGCGCCGACGACGTGCTGCTCCATCCCTTCGGTCTGCCGGAATGCCTGGCCCGTTGCCGCGCCCTGATCCGCCGCCATCAACTGCTGAGCGGCGCCCCTTCCACCCTGCGCTGTGGGCCGATCGAGATGGTGGTGGAGGAACACCTGGTGAGACGGGCCGGGGCCCCGGTGAACCTCTCACCGCGGGAGTTCCGCCTGCTGCAGTTCCTGCTGGAGCACCAGGGCCGGATCTGGCACCGGGAGGAACTGCTCCGGCGGGTGTGGGGTGAATGGGAGGCGCTCGATCTCGACCCCAAGACCGTGGATGTGCACATCCACTGGCTGCGCCTGAAGCTGGAGGAGGACCCCTGCCGCCCCCGGCTGATCACCACCGTGCGCAGCAGGGGGTATCGCCTTGGCTGAGAGCGCGCTGTTCTGGGGAGCCACCCTGACGGGAGAGAATGGAACGATGCAAGCCAGGCTGCTGGTCGTCGAGGACGACGAAACCATCCGCGAGACGATCCGCGACTCGCTGGAACTCGAGGGCTTTGCCGTCACCGCCTGCGGCAACGGCCGCGACGCCCTGCAGACCCTGCAGCGGGAACCGGAGGGGGAGGGCTATGCGCTGGTGGTGCTCGACCTGATGCTGCCTGGCCTGGGAGGCCTGGATGTCTGCCGCCAGCTGCGCTCAGCCAACGACCACACGCCGATTCTGGTGGTGAGTGCCCGCGACAGCGAGACCGACCGGGTGCTCGGCCTGGAGGTGGGAGCCGACGATTACCTGATCAAGCCCTTCGGCATGCGCGAGCTGGTGGCCCGCTGCCGGGCCCTGCTGCGTCGCACCACCAGCGTGACGACCGCCAGCAAGGTGCTGGAGCACGCCAACCTGCGGCTCTATCTGGAGGAATGCCGCGTCACCCGCGACGGCATCGACGTGAACCTCTCCCCCAAGGAATACCGCCTGCTGGAGCTCTTCATGCAGAATCCGCGCCGCGTCTGGAGCCGCGACAAGCTGCTCGAGCAGGTGTGGGGTGTGGATTATTACGGCGACAGCAAGACGGTCGACGTGCACATTCGTTGGCTCCGCGAAAAACTGGAAACCCATCCCTCTTCCCCCGAACACCTGATCACGGTGCGCGGCTTCGGCTACCGGTTCGGCTGATGCCCCTCCTGCAGCTCTGGCGCCGCTGGCGCCAGCGGCGGCGCAACCCAGGCCCCCTGCCCAGTTCCCAGCAGCTGCTGCGCTGGATGGACTCCTCGCCGGTGGGCTGGATCCTGCTGGAGGGCGGCGAGCGGGTGCGCCATCTCAACCCCCGCGCCGAGCGCATCCTCGGCCTCGAAGGCAGCCGCCGCACGGAAGGCCGACGCCTGGCGGAACTCTGCGACGACGTGCATCTGAATGGCAGCGTGGGCCTGGCCCGCCGCCAGGATCGGCCCCAGCGCCTGGAGTGGCAGTTCCGCGGTCACGACTACAACGTGATGGTGGTGCCGGGGGTGGAGGGCTGGATCGGCGTGCAGCTCGAGAGCCGTCGCTCCCTGGAAGCGCAGCTGCAGCAGCAGGAACGCTGGGTGAGCGATGTGGCCCACGAACTGAAAACGCCGCTCACCGCCCTGCTGCTGGTGGGCGACAGTCTCGCGGCCCAGGTGAATCGCCAGAACGAGCGCCTGGTGGAGCGGCTGCAGCGCGAACTGCTGCGGCTGCAGGAGCTGGTGAGTGACCTGCTGGAGCTGTCACGGCTGGAGAACAGCGTGCCGGGCCGGGGGCTGAAGCTGGATCCCCTCGATCTCGGGCAGCTGGTGGAGCAGGTGTGGGCAGGCCTGCGGCCCCTGGCCGACCTGCGCCAGATCGGCCTGGTGCTGCAACAGCGGGAGCCGGTCACCATCGCGGCCGATGGCTCCCGGCTGCACCGCGCCCTGCTCAACCTGATCGATAACGCCGTGCGCTACAGCCCGGATGGCGGGCTGGTGGAGGTGAGCCTGGCCAGCCGGGGAGGCTGGTGCCAGGTGAGCGTGCGCGACCACGGCCCCGGCCTGAGCGAAACCGATCTCGAGCATCTCTTTGAGCGCTTCTATCGGGGGGATCCCTCCCGGGTGCGCAGCCAGCGCAGCGGCAGTGGCCTGGGGTTGTCGATCGTGCAGCAGATCGCGGTCACCCACGGGGGCCGGGTCCAGGCCAGCAACCATCCCACCGGGGGCACGTTGATGGAATTGATCCTGCCCCTGCAGCCCACTCAGGCGGCGTAGTGGGGGTCCACCCAGCAGCGGGGAAGCTCCTCACCGGAGGGGAAGAAGAGCTGAGCCTTGGCACAGGGCGCCGGGTCCTGCAGTTCCTCCCCCGCATGCACCCGGGCCATCACCTGCTGGGCGAAGGGATCGAACAACTGGGTGAGATCGAGAACCTCCACCAGGCTGGCATCGTCGTTATGGCGGATCTTGAGGAACATGGTGGCCTCCTCGGAGGAAACACTGGGGCTGTTTCCAGTGTGGGAAGACCACCACGCCCTGTCTTCAAGCCGTAAAAGTCAGCTCACGCGCACTTCCACAACACGGCCACCCAGGCGCCCGACCCGCTGCAGGGCCTCGTTCATCCGGGTGATGGGCACCCGGATCACGGTCTCTGCCGTACGGGAGTAAGCGTTGTTGGCGATACCCGTCACCAGCAGCGTCACCAGGCGGCTGCTGCTGGCCTGGGAAGCCCGGCTGCCGGCCATCACGGGCAGGCCGCCCACCCGGTCGGTGCGGTCGCTGTTGAACACCGCCACGGGCTGGCCGAGTTCGCCGTCGTAGGCGCCGCTGCCCACCGCAGAGCGGAAGAAGGCCGGGCCGGAGCTGGGGGGATTGACGGCGATCGGCCGGTTGGCATGCACCACCTTGTTCAGGCGCGACTGCACGCCAGCGGCATCGCCCTTCACGGAGGCGGCGGCCCCCCGGGCCAGCTGCATCAGCCAGGAGAACTGGCGGCCCTCCTGCCCCTTGGAGTAATCCCAGCCATGGATGTACGGCACCACATCCTGGCCGAAGCGCTCCTGGTATTCGGCACTATCGACGTAGGAGTCGATCTCGGCGTCGTACCCCTGCTCCTGCAGGATCGTGAAGTGATGGAGCATCTCAGCCTTGTTCTGCGGGGCCCGGCCGAGGAGATGCTTGAAGTTGAGTTCGATGAAGCGATAGGGATTGCAGTTCTCGAAGAACTTCTGCTTGTAGAGGCCACTCTTGGCCACTTGACGCACAAATTCCCGCACGCTCAGATCGCCGTTGCGGAAGAGGGATTCCAGACCCTCCAAGCGCTCACTCTTCATGATGTACTGATTGCCGAGCACCTGCTGGTACACGGCCCGGATGATGGTGTTGCGGTCGTCGACCGAGGCATGCGTCCAATTTTCCTTGTTGCGCGCATCGGCAAAGCGCTCAATACCAAGAACGGGAGCTTTCAGCAGAGCCATGGAGACTGGGTGCAGGGAGGGCAGGCAAGGGACACCAGCAAGGCGGCGCGGCAGTGTCCGTAAGGGCGTTCCCCTGGGAGCGTCCGAGGGCTCAGGGAATGTTTAGGTTCGTGTGAAGAGGTTTGAAGATCACGACAACGCGGCGTGAGGTTTCAGCCTGGCTAGCTTGAGTGTCTTCCCCTCCTCCGGCCATGCATTTCTGGGCTCCAGAGATCGATCCGTCGCACCCGATGGAGTGCACCCGGCCGGAGCGCTACGCCATTCAGCGCCTCGACAACGGCCGCTATCTGGCCCTGGAGGGCAACGACCAGACGCTCACCGACGTGGTTCTGGCCAGCGAGGCCTACCTGTTTCACACCCATGAGGCGGCCCTGCGTGCGGCCCAGGAGCTGAATCACTCGGACCGCGGGCCGGTGGATGTGGTGAAGGTCGAGTGGGAGCACGTTCACGGCTGAACCCCGGTCAGCGATGAACGGGGTCTTTAGGGTGAGCGCCAGAACGGCGCCCCCCGATGACGATCTACGCCGACAACAGCCTCACCATCGGCCGCACCCCCCTGGTGGAACTGCAACGGGTGACCCAGGGCTGCTCCGCCCGGGTGCTGGCCAAGATCGAAGGACGCAACCCCGCCTACTCGGTGAAATGCCGCATCGGGGCGGCGATGATCTGGCAGGCGGAGCAGGACGGCCTGCTCGGACCAGGCAAGGAGCTGATCGAGCCCACCAGCGGCAACACGGGCATTGCCCTGGCCTTCGTGGCGGCCTCCCGTGGGATTCCCCTCACCCTCACGATGCCCGAGACGATGAGCCTGGAGCGGCGCAAGCTGCTCACGGCCTACGGGGCGCGGCTGCTGCTCACCGAGGGGCGGATGGGCATGCCGGGAGCCATCGGCGCCGCCCGGGAGCTGGCTGAATCCGACCCCGACCGCTACGTGCTGCTGCAGCAGTTCGCGAATCCAGCCAATCCCCGCATCCATCACGACACCACGGGGCCGGAAATCTGGAACGACACCGATGGGCAGGTGGATGTGCTGGTGGCGGGCGTCGGCACCGGCGGCACCATCACCGGGGTGAGCCGCTACATCAAGAACACCCTGGGCAAACCCCTTGTGTCGGTGGCGGTGGAACCCGCGAACAGTCCGGTGATCAGCCAGACCCTGGCCGGCAGCGAGTTGAAGCCCGGCCCCCACAAGATCCAGGGGATCGGCGCCGGCTTCGTTCCTCCCAACCTCGACCTCAGCCTGCTCGACCGGGTGGAGACCGTGAGCGACGAGGATGCCGTGGCCATGGCCCGGCGGTTGATGAAGGAAGAGGGCATCCTGGCGGGCATCTCCTGCGGCGCGGCCACCGTCGCCGCCCTGCGCCTAGCCGCCGATCCGGCCCATGCCGACCAGACGATCGTGGTGGTGCTGCCCGACTCCGGCGAGCGTTACCTGAGTTCCGTGCTCTTTGAAGGGGTGTTCGATGCAGCCGGCCTGGCGCCGGCCTAGGTCTACGGTTCACGAAGGCCGTCGCAGATCAGGAATAATGTGCAAGATCAGGGGCTGATGGCGCCGGCCGGTTCGAGGTTGTGAGACGACCAGTCCACTCCGTCCATCAGCGCCTGAACCGCGACCGCTGGCGTCTCTCCTGGCGCCTGGGGCTGATCCTCAGCCTCGGCTTTGCCACGGTGGCAGCGTTCACCTACGGCAATGCCCTCAATGCCGCCCGGCGCCAGGCGGTGGATTCGACCCTGCCGCTCACCCTCGATGCCCTCTCCGCTGATCTGAAGCAGCAATTCGTGCGGCCGATCCTGTTCTCGTCGGCGATGGCGGCCAACACCCTGCTGATCGACTGGCAGAACGCCGGGGAGAAACCGGTGGAGCAGGTGCTCACCTACCTCCGGCGGGTGCAGGCCCAGCACGGTGCCACCACCACGTTCTTCGTCTCCGACCGCACCGGCCGCTACTACCACCCTGACGGGGTGCTCAAGACCGTTTCACCCGACTCCCCGGAAGACAGCTGGTACTACCGCCTTCGTTCCAGCGCAGAGCCCTATGAGGTGAATCTGGATCGCGACACGGCCGATCGCAACCGTTACACCGTCTTCGTGAACTACAAGCTGCTCGACAGCAAAGGCAGGTTCTGGGGGGCTGTGGGCCTGGGTCGCTCCTCCAACCAGCTGGCCGACCTGATCCGCCATGCCGAGGAGACCCTTGGAATCTGGGTGATGTTCGTGGACCTCCAGGGACGCATTCTCTTCGGGGAACCGGGCGGGAGCGCCGGGCCCCAGCGACTGCAGGAGTGGCCCGGCCTGGGTGCCCACAGCCAGCGGATCCTGAGCCAACCCCAGGACTCCTTCAGCTACCAGGAGGAGGGCAAGGAGATCGTGGTGCGGAGCAGGCGGATCCCGGAACTCAACTGGGTGCTGGTGGTGCGCACGCCACCGCGGCTGCCGGAGGGCTTCCTGCTCGATTCACTCCTGCAGATCATCAGCATCGCCGCGCTCACCCTGGTGCTTGCCCTGATGCTCGTCTTCCAGGTGACCGGCCGCCATCACGACAAGCTGGAGACTCTGGCCTTCACCGATCCGCTCAGCGGTGCACTCAACCGATCGGCCTTCGTCGGCCTATCGCGCACCCTGGTGGAGGAGGCCCACCGCGGCGGCCAGCCCCTGGCGGTGGCCCTGATGGACATCGATCACTTCAAGCGGATCAACGACCAGTACGGGCACCCCACCGGAGATGAGGTGATCCGCCAGGTGGCAGCCCACATCCGCGAAAGCACCCGGGATGGCGACCGGCTGTTCCGCTGGGGAGGCGAGGAGTTTCTGCTGCTGCTTCCGGGCGTGAACCAGGAACAGGCCCGGGCCCTGATGGAGCGACTGGGAGCGTCGGTGGCCGCTGAGGTCGGGATGGCCGTGGTCGAGGAGCTGCGGGTGACGCTGAGCATCGGTGTCACCCTCTGGCACAGGGGTGACACCCTGGAGAGTGTGCTGGAGCGGGCCGCTGGAGCCCTCTATCAGGCTAAAGACGGCGGCCGCAACCAGGTGGTGAGCTCCTGACCCCTGGCGGTGAGCTCCCGGCGCGGGTCCGGCGGAATCGCCCGTTCCAGTCACATCCGGTCACAGATCCACGGAATTCAGACAGCCCAAGCTCCAGCGCCGCAGCCAGGCTGAAGCACGTTTCCTCCCACCCCCGTGGTGGCACCTCCCGATGAGCACCACCCCTTTCCTCTCCCTCACGGCGCGCCACCGGCTCAGCCATGGCCTGCTGTGGGTGCTGCTGGTGGCCGCTGCCGGCAGTCAGACCGGGCTGGCCCAGGACAAGGAACCCGCAGGTCCGCGGCTGACCCCGGCCCAGCAGGAGAAGCTCTTCCCGGAGCGCAAGGCCCTGCTGCTCAAAGAGCAGAAGGAGCAGATGGAGATCCTGCAGAAGGGAGAACGCTGCACCCGGGCAGCCGCCAATCACGCGTCCCTGCGTGCCTGCATGCAGGAGCAACGGAAGGCCCAGCAGACGTTGCGGCAGCAGCAACGGCGATCGATGCAGGCGCTGTACAGCAAATACGGCATCACGCCCCCCGCTGAGGGCAAGGACAAAGACAAGGGGGCGGCCCGCAAGGGCAACGCCAGCTGAGATCCGGCAGGGCGGTGCATAATGAGCCCAGCGTCATAACGAACGGTCATGGGTTCGGCAGGGTCCAAGCCCGACCACCTCAGCTCGGCCGCGGCACTGCCCAGCCCCCAGTTGCTGGAGGAACTGGCAAAGTTCTTCCGGCTTCTCAGCGAAACGGCGCGCCTGCTCCTGCTCTGCCACCTGAAGCAGGGCCCGATGGACGTGGCCTCCCTGATCGAGGCCACCGGCTTCTCCCAGTCGCACATCAGCCGCCAGCTGGGTCAGTTGCAACGTGCCGGCCTGGTGCGCTGCCAGCGCGAAGGGGTTCGTCTGATCTACACGGCCGACGATCCGCTGGTGCACGACCTCTGTGCCCTGGTGCAGACCCAGCTCAAGCAACGGCTCGAGCACCAGCTCCTGCAGTTGCAGACGGCCTGAGCTGCCCTGCCTGACTGCCCCCCTGGGGGCCACCAGCTCCTCGTGCCCATGACCCTCAGCCGCCGCCAGCTCCTTTCGATCGCTGGTGCAGCCGGCTTGGGCTGGCTGGGCTCGAAGCTGCCCCTCGCCGATGGCGCCCTGGCTGCCCCAGGCCCAGGCCAAGGCCCAGGGGAGATCGGATCCATTCCCCGGGGCGACCAGCGCATCGCCCTGATCAGCGACCTCAATTCCAGCTACGGCTCCACCAGCTACGTGCCCCAGGTGCACCGGGGCGTGCAGCTGCTGCAGGAGCTGCGGGTGGATCTGGTGCTCTGCGCCGGCGACATGGTCGCCGGGCAGAAGCGGGGACTGAGCAGCACCCAGCTCGATGAAATGTGGAGCAGCTTCGAGCGGCAGGTGCTGCAGCCGCTGCGCCGTGCGGGCGAACCGTTCGCGCCGGCGGTGGGAAACCACGATGCCTCCAGCAGCCGGGGATCCGCGGGGTACCTGTTCGCGCTCGAACGCGAGCGAACCGCGATGTTCTGGCGCCAACGGCGTGATGCCCTGGGCCTCCGGTTCGTTGACGGCAGCGGCTTTCCCTTTCGCTACAGCATCCGCCAGGGCGAGGTGTTCGTGATGGTGATCGATGCCTCCTCAGCGGTGGTGAGCGAGGCCGACTGGGCCTGGGTGGAAAGCCAGGCCCAGTCAACCGCCGCCCGGGAGGCCAGGCTGCGGCTGCTGATGGGTCACCTGCCCGCCTACGGCCTCAGCCAGGGACGGGATCGCCCCGGGGAGGTGCTGCAGCAACCGCAGCGCCTGCGCCAGGTCATGCAGCGCCACGACCTCCACCTCTATGTGAGCGGTCACCAGCACGCCTGGTATCCGGCACGGGTGGGAACCACGAATCTCCTCGGGCTCGGAGCGATGGGGAGCGGCCCCCGCCAGCTGGTGGGTGACAACCAGCCTGCCCAGCAGACCCTCACCCTGCTGGACCTCTTCCCGGAGCGCAATCTGCTGGTGGAGACCACCGTGGAGCTGAACCGGTTGCGCCCGCTGCCCCTCTCCTCGCGGCCTGCCACCCTCCAGCCCCGGACGGGCCCCGTGCTGCAGCGGCGGGGGAACCGGATGAACCTGAACTGAAGGGCGACAGAGAAGACCACCCTTTCGAGAATCGTTATCATTCCCGGCAAGCGCATGGCCCCCGGCTGGCGCTCCTGTCCTGCATCGAAGGTTCCCCGTGCGGCTGCGTCGCCATCTCCTCTGCCAGCGCATGCTGCTGGCCATGGCCGGCACCGGCCTGCTGGCTCCCCTGGCCGCCAACGCCCAGGACGCCAGCGCCATCTCCAGTTCTGCTGCCATCAGCTCCTACATGGAGCAGCAGGACATTGACCGTTTCCGCGCCTGGGAATCCCAGAACCAGGTCACCAGCGTCACCCAGTTCTCCGACGTTCAGCCCACCGACTGGGCCTACCAGGCCCTCTCCAACCTGGTGGAGACCTACGGCTGCGTCGCCGGCTATCCCGACGGCACCTTCAAGGGCCGCCAGGCCATGACCCGCTATGAAGCGGCTGCCCTGCTCAACGCCTGCCTCGACCGCGTCACCGAGGTCACCGACGAGCTCAAGCGCCTGATGGCCGAGTTCGAGAAGGAACTCGCCGTGCTCAAGGGCCGCGTGGATGGCCT
>VGPU01000041.1 GCA_016882525.1 Cyanobacteria bacterium M_surface_10_m2_119
CGATCGCCTCGTAGAACATGCCGGCCGCATAGTCCATGCGGCTCACGTAGGGCACGAACATCACGTTCGTGCGGTTCTCGGCGATCTTCTCCATGCCGCGGTGCAGGTAGCCGATCACCGGCTCGCAGTCCACCACGTCTTCGCCGTCGAGAGTCACCACCAGCCGCAGCACCCCGTGCATCGAGGGGTGATGGGGGCCGAAGTTGACCACCATCGGCTCCGTGCGCGTCTCCAGCTGCGTCATGGGGCCGAGGGGATCAGGCGTTGGCGAAGATCTTAGGAAGGCAGGGCCCGCGCAACGTCCGTGGCGGCGAAGTCGTCGCCCTTGAACAGCAGCGGTGCCTTCAGGGCCTTGGCCAGGCCGTAGCTGAAGCAGTCGCCCAGGTTGAGTCCCGCCCGGTGGCGGCCCTTGCCGTAGCGGCGCCAGCCCTCCAGGGCCCAGTGCACGTGCAGTTCCTCCAGCGGTACGGGCGTGATCGCAGCCCGGCTCAGCAGCAGATCCAGTTCGGCCTGGCCGGCTGGGCCGAGTTGTCGCTCCACCACAATCCGAGCCTCCAGCAGGGTGGCGGTGGAGAGGCGTCTGGAACATGGCTGCTTCAGGGCATCCACGAACGCCAGGGCATCGGGTTCCACCTTGAGAATCGCCAGCAGGGCGGAGGTGTCGATCACCATGGCCTTCACACCGGCAGGCCGTCGTCGTCGTAGAGCTCGGCCTGGAGTTCGGCGCTGCTGCGTTGATCAGGCCAGGGCAAGCGCTGGAAGCGTTGCAGCAGCTCGAGCACTGCTGCTTTCCTGGCCTCGGCCTCCTCGGCTGCGCTGTCGGGTTCGCTGCGTTCCAGCTCCGCCCGCAGCGCCTGGCGCACCGCATCGGTGACCGTGGTGGAGCGCCGCGCCGCCAGCTCCCGGGCCATGGCGTGCACCTCAGGGTCCTTGATGTTCATCCCCATGGCGATGCAGGCCCCCTTGGCGATGCAGGGTAGAAAGCCTGCTTAATTCTACCTTCGCTTGCCGGTTCAGGATGGCGGCATGGGATCTCCGCCGGCCGCTGCCGCCTCTTTCGAGCATGTGCCCGTGCTGGCGGAGCCGCTGCTGGAGGTGTTTGCGCAGCTGGGCGAGCTGCTGGCAGCGCAGGCCGGTGGCAGCGGCACGCTGATCGACTGCACCCTCGGGGGCGGCGGTCACAGTGGGCTGCTGCTGCAGGCCCATCCCGGCCTGCGCGTGCTGGGGCTGGACCAGGACCCGAGCGCCCGCGCCGCCGCCGCCGAGCGCCTCGCTCCCTTCGCCGATCGGGCCACGATTCTGGCCACCAACTTCGCTGACTACCTCCCCGCCCAGCCGGCCGTGGCGGTGTTGGCGGATCTGGGGGTGAGCAGTCCGCAGTTGGATGTGGCGGCGCGGGGCTTCAGCTTCCGGCTGCCCGGCCCCCTCGACATGCGCATGAACCCTGAGGCCGGTGAAACCGCAGGGGAGCTGATCGACCGGCTCGACGAGACGGCGCTGGCCGACCTCATCTACGCCTACGGCGAGGAGCGGCTGTCGCGGCGCATCGCCCGCCGTATCCAGGAGCAGGGGCCCTGGGGCGATCCGGCTCACCCGCGCACCACCGCCGAGCTGGCCTATGTGGTGGCCGGTTGTTACCCGCCGGCGGCCCGCCGGGGTCGGATTCACCCGGCCACCCGCACCTTCCAGGCCCTGCGCATCGCCGTGAACGACGAGCTGGGGGTGTTGGACAAGCTGTTGCACCGCGCGCCCGACTGGCTGGTGCCGGGCGGCCTGCTGGCGATCATCAGCTTCCACTCCCTGGAGGACCGGCGGGTGAAGACGGCGTTTCTGGCCGACGAGCGCCTGGAGCGGGTGACCCGCAAGGCGATCCAGGCCAGCGCCGAGGAGGCGGACGCCAACCCCCGCAGCCGCAGTGCCCGCCTGCGTATCGCCCGGCGGCGGCCATGACGCGCCTCGATCTGCTCTGGTGGGCTGCCCTGCTGATTCAGGTGGCGGCCATCCCCGGCACCCTGCTGCCGGTGTTGCCCGGCCTGGCCCTGTTGCCCCTGGGGGCCGGCCTCTGGCTCTGGGCCGTGGGCTGGAGTGCGGGCTGGCCCGCCTTTGCCCTGGCCTGGGTGCTGCTCGCGCTGGGCTGGGGCGCCGATGCCCTCGGCCTGGTGCTCGGCCCGGCGCGGCTGCAGGCCACCCGCTGGGCCTACATCGGCGCCGGCCTGGGCCTGCTGGTGGGCCTGCTGGGTCTGCTGCCGGCCCTGCCGGTGGGCGGGCCGCTGCTGGGGGCCCTGGTGGGGCCGCTGCTGGGGGCGAGCCTGGGGGAGCTGCTCACGGCCCCCAGCTCCCTGGGGCCCCTGGGTCTGCTGCGCCTGCGCCGCTCCCTGCTCGTGGGCCTGGCGGTGGTGGCGGGGATGCTGGTGAGCCGCTTGGCCCAGGCGGTCCTGGCGCTGGTGGGGGTGGCGGGTTTCGTGCTGTTGACGGTGCTGGTCAGTTGAGCAGGCCGGTGCGGTCCTCGCGGCCGAACAGCTGGCGGTAGGCGGCGGTGGCCACGCAGAGCACCAGGGGCGCGGCGGCCAGCAGGCCGACGCCGCACAGCAGGGCCCCGATCAGCAGGATCGCCCCCTGCACCAGCCCCAGCAGCACCACCCACCACCACTGGGGATCGACGACGGCGCGGCCGCGCTGCAGGGTGGCCACCGCTGTGGGGCCCTCCAGCAGGGCCACCCAGGGCAGAAAGGCCTGCCCCACCGAGAGGTAGATCAGCACGGCGAAGGTGGCGATGGCCGGCAGCACGGCCAGCCAGGGCTGCAGCTGGCCCAGCCCGAGGGTGAGCAGCAGGCCCACCAGCACGATCACCAGCAGGATCACGCCGAACAGCAGCTGCCGCAGGAACAGGCGGCCTGCGGCGCTGCCATCCCAGCGGCTGAACGTCGCCCAGCTCGGCCGACCGCCCTCCAGGGCCGTCCAGGCGCCCCGGATCAGCCCGATGGTGCCCCACAGATTCACCAGCACCTGGCCCACCGTGCCGGCGATGGCCGTGAGCACGAGCACCGCCAGGGCCGGCTGGTTGGCTTCCGGCAGGGCGCTGAGGTTGCCGAGGGCCTGGAAGCCCACGTTCAGGGCGCCCGTGAGCAGGGTGAACAGCACAAACGGCCAGGGGGCCCGGCAGAAGGCCTGCCAGCCCTCCTCCACGGCCTGCATCACCTGCAGGCGCTCCGATGTGCTGGGGGTGGGCGCCATGGCTGGGACCTCAGGGTTGCCCGGAGGGTAGCGATGCCGACCGGGTGCGCCCGTGATCCCCGACACGGGCCTCCGCCGGGGCCGGAGCGCCGCTCAGGCCCGCAGCGCCCGCAGCGCTTCGGCCACCGCGGTGAGGGCCAGCTCGATCTCGGCCGCGCTGGTGCCGGGGCCCAGGCCGAAGCGGATCGAGGCGGCGGCCTCGGCGCGGCTGCGGCCCAGGGCCGCCAGCACATGGGAGGGCTCCCCCTGGCTGCAGGCCGAGCCACTGCTCACCGCCAGCTGGCGGCGCAGCCGCTGGTGCAGGGCGCCGCCCTCCACGCCGGCCACGGTCACGTTGAGGTTGTGGGCCAGGCGATCGGGGCCCGGCAGCGGGCCGTTGAGGCTGACGCCGCCGAGGGCCTGCAGCCCTTCCCAGAGCCGGTCCCGCAGGGCGCCGAGCCGCTGGGCCCGTTCGCCCTGATCGTCCACGGCCAGCTGCAGGGCCTCCCCCAGCCCCACCGCCAGGGGCACCGGTGTGCTGCCGGCCCGCCGGCCCCCCTCCTGGCCGCCCCCGTGCAGCTGGGGAGCCAGCTCCACCCCCTCCCGGATCACCAGGGCGCCCACCCCCTGGGGGCCGGCGCACTTGTGGCCGCTCAGGCTGAGCAGGTCGATGCCCTGGGCGGCCATCGCCAGGGGGATGTGGCCGGCGGCCTGGGCGGCGTCGACATGCAGCAGGGCGCCGGCGCGGTGGCAGAGGCCGGCCACGGCGGCCAGGGGGTGGAGCACGCCGATCTCGTTGTTGGCGGCCATCACGCTCACCAGCAGCACGTCGGGCCCCAGGGCCCCCTCCAGCCGCGGCAGCTCCAGCCGGCCATCGGCGGCCACGGGCAGCAGGGTGAGCGCAAAGCCGTGGCGCTCCAGGTAGCGCAGCGGATCCAGCACGGCCCGGTGCTCGCTCACCAGGCTCACCAGCCGGCGGCGGCTGCCGGGCCGGGCCAAGGCCGCCTCGGCCACCCCCTTGAGGGCCAGGTTGTTGGCTTCGGTGGCGCCGCTGGTGAACACCACCCAGTCGGACGGGGCCCCCACGGCCACCGCCACCTGCCCGCGCGCCCGCTCCAGGGCGGCTGCCGCCAGAAGGCCGGCGCGGTGGCCGCGGCTGGAGGCGTTGGCGCAGCGCTCGCCCCACCAGGGCGCCATCGCCGCCAGCACGGCGGGGCGGCAGGGGCTGCTGGCCTGGTGGTCGAGGTAGGCGAGCATGGCTGGTCGTGCCTGCCACCATGCTGACAACCCCACGGCGCCAGCTGCTCCTCAGCCGGCTGGCCCTGGCCGGCTGGCTGGCCCTGGCGCTGCCACTGCTGCCGCCCGCCCGCGGCCAGGGCCAGAGCCCCGACAGGCCCGCCGGGCTGATCGTGCTGGAGGAGCGCCCCGGTCAGCAGGGGCTGCGGGTGCTCGGGATCTACGGCCCCAAGCCCGATGCCACCAGCCCCGGCCTCTGGCGGGTGCAGCTGTGGGTGCAGACCGGCAATGACGGCAGGGTGCGCACCGACACGGTGCGCTGCTCCACCACGGCGCCGATGCGCCTCACCAACGAGCGGGGGCGCTGGCTGCTGCGCGACCTCAACCCCGGCGGGCCGATCACCCCCGGCAACCGGGTCGACCACCTGGTGTGGTGGGCCACCTGCCATCCGGAGCAGGCCGGGCGGGATCCCGCCACCCTGCAGGCCCTGGCCCGCCAGCTCGGCTACAGCGGCACCCTGCGGGAATCCGAGCAGATCCTGCCTGGACGCAGCCGCTGAGGCTCTGCAGACTGCTGCCATGAGCACCGCACCCATCCCGCCCATCGGCCCAGACCCCAGTGAGGCCGGCGCCGATGCCGCTGCCCCGGCCACCCCGGCCCGGCTGCTGCTCGTCGACGACGAACCCGGCCTGCGCGCCGCCGTGACCGCCTACCTGGAGGACGAGGGCTTCGCCGTGACCACCGCCAACGACGGCGAGGAGGGCTGGCTGAAGGCGCAGGAGCTGCTGCCCGACGTGGTGATCAGCGACGTGATGATGCCCCGCTGCGACGGCTACGGCCTGCTGAAGAAGCTGCGGGCCGACGAGCGCCTCGGCGGCACGCCGGTGATCTTTCTCACCGCCAAGGGCATGACCGCCGACCGCATCGCCGGCTTCCAGGCCGGCTGCGACGACTACATCCCCAAGCCCTTCGATCCCGACGAGCTGGTGGCCCGGGTGCGCAACGTGGTGGCCCGCCAGCAGCGCCTGCTGGCCGAGGCGGCCCGCTTCGCCGACGCCGACCTCGGTCAGCTCTCGCGCCAGATCACCGAGATCCGCTCCCTGCTGGCCAGCGGCGGCAGTCCCAGGCCCAGCAGCGGTGGCAGCAGCGACCTGAGCTTCACGCCGCGGGAGGCGTCGGTGCTGCAGCTGGTGGCCGAGGGGCTGATGAACAAGGAGATCGCCCGCCGGCTGGAAACCTCGATCCGCAACGTGGAGAAGTACGTGAGCCGGCTGTTCATCAAGACCGGCACCGCCAGCCGCACCGAGCTGGTGCGCTACGCCCTCGAGCACGGGCTGGTGGATTGACCTGGCTGCCGGCCGCGCCCAATGGCGGCCATGCCTACCGCGACCGGGTGGGTGAGGAGGCGGCCGGCCAGACCGTGAGCGCCTTCTACGCCGCTCGCTACCGGCACTCGGCGGAGGCGGTGTGGCGGCAGCGGCTCGCCGCCGGCGAGATCTGCAGGAACGGCCAGCGGCTCCGGGCCGATGGGCCGCTCGCAGCCGGCGATCGGCTGGTGTGGCATCGGCCCCCCTGGCAGGAGGGGGCCGTGCCGGCGTTGCCCAGCCCCCTGTTCGATGACGGTGACCTGCTGGTGTTCAACAAGCCCAGCGGCCTGCCGGTGTTGCCCGCCGGCGGCTGGCTGGCCCACACCGTGCTGGGGCAGATCGAGCGGCAGCTCAGCGCTGGCCAGCTGGATGGCACGGCCGGCCAGCCCCGGCCGGTGCACCGGCTGGGGCGCTTCACCTCCGGCCTGCTGCTCTGTGCCCGCCGGCCGGCCACCCGGGCCTGGCTGAGCGCCCTGCTGCGCGAGAGCACGGCCCGGGGCCATGCCACCCCGGCGGACACCTGCCGCAAGACCTATCGCGCCCTGCTCCAGCCCCCGGTCGCCGGCTCGCCCTTGCTCGCCCTGGCGCCCGGGGCCAGCGTGGACCTCACCACGCCGATCGGCCGCCGCCCCCATGCCCGCCTGGGCAGGGTCTGGGCGGCGGCCGCCCCCGGCGACGCCGACGCCCTGGCGGCCCGCAGCGTCTTCACCTTGCTGGAGCCCGCTGCCGGCGGCTGGCTGGGGGAGGTGGCCATCGCCACCGGCCGGCCCCACCAGATCCGCATCCACACCGCCGCGGCCGGTGCGCCCCTGCTCGGTGATCCGCTCTACGCCGTGGGTGGGCTGCCCCGGGCCGAGGCGCTGCCGGGGGAAGGGGGCTACCAGCTCCATGCCCATCGCCTCGAGCTGCCCCTCGCCGATGGCAGGCTGCTGGCGTTGGAAGCCCCGCTGCCGCCGGTGCTGCAGGGGTGGCGTGCGGGTGCCTGAGAGCCGTTGATGCCTGTGGACCAGCTGGTGCTACGCCCGGGCCTTTGCTTGCGCCATTGGTCGGGCTGGCTGGCCCCGACCGCCGCGGCCGACCGCCTGGCCCGCCTGCAGGCGGAGGTGCCCTGGAAGCAGGAGGCCATCACCCTCTACGGCCGCCGCCACCCCTTGCCGCGGCTCACCTGCTGGATGGCGGATCCGGGCTGCGGCTACCGCTACAGCGGCCTGGCCAACGCGATCGAGCCCTGGTCGCCGGTGGCGGCGGAGCTGCGCCAGGCCCTGGAGCAGCTCACGGGCTGGCGCTTCAACTCCCTGCTGCTCAACCGCTACCGCGATGGCCGCGATGCCATGGGCTGGCACGCCGACGACGAGCCCGAGCTCGATCCCGCCGCGCCGATCGCCTCCCTCAGCCTCGGTGCCCCGCGCGACTTCCGCCTGCGGCCTCGCCCCAGCCCGCGCCGGCCGGTGGACCTGCCGCCACCCGAGGGCCATGGCCAGGCCCTGCCGTTCAACATCCCGTTGCACAGCGGCGATCTGCTGCTGATGGAGGCCCCCACCCAGTGGTGGTGGCAACACGCCCTGCCGCGCCGGCTGCGGCTGCAGCAGGAGCGGCTCAACCTCACCTTCCGGGTGGTGCGCCCGGCCTAGCGGGCGCTGCCCAGCGGGCGCGACCCGATCAGCCGCGCTCGAAGGCGATCACGCGCGCTCGAAGGCAATCACGCGCGCTCGAAGGCAATCAGCCGCGAGAAGTAGAAGGGGGCCTGGTTCAGGCTGCGGCGCACGGGCTTGAAGCCGGCGGCCGCCGCCGCGGCCACGATGCCGTCTTCACGCAGGGTGTAGGCCCGAGTGGTCTTGCTGGGGCCGGGAAACAGCTGGCCGATGCCCTTGAGGAGCGCCAGCAGGGGGGTGTAGGGGGCGAAGCTCACGATCAGGTGGCGCTCGGCCATGCCGGCCAGGTGGCGCACCATCTCTTCAGCCGGGGCCTGGGGGTAGTGGATGAACACATCCAGGCAGATCACGGTGTCGTAGCGGCCCTCCAGGCTCTCCAGGTCGGAGGCGGTGAACTGCAGTTGGCCGCCGCTGATGCCGGCGTCAACGGCCCGGCGGCTGGCCTCGGCGACCATCGCCTCCGAGAGGTCGCTGGCGGCGATCGAGCCGGCCCCGAGCTGGGCCAGGGGGATCGAGAGGCTGCCCACGCCGCAGCCGGCGTCGCAGAAGCTGCGGCTCGCCAGGTTGCCCTGCTCCTGCAGCCAGGCGAGCACGTTGTCGACCGTCTTCTGGTGCCCGAGGCGGATGTTCCGCTGCACCTTGTTCACGTCATCGGAATCGCTGTAGATGCGGTTCCAGCGGTCGAAGCCCGTGCTCTCGAAGTAGCTCTTGACCTCGGCTTTTTCGGCTGCTGTTTCGGTGGTGCTGGGCATCGAGCGCGGCCATGGGCCTTGGAATGGGCCGGATCCTAAGGAGCGCCGCTGGCCGGAAGCACCTGCAGATCGCGGCGCACGTCGCTCAGGGGGCGGTCGATCCAGGGCCAGAAGTCCCAATGGAAATCGCGGATCGGCCCGGTCGTGGCCGCACCCCGCTGGAGAGCCTGGGCGAAGGTCGGGGCATCGAGTTGATCCTTCAGTTTCGGCGCCACGCTTCCCGCCAGGGGATCGGCGACGCCCATCTGAAACTGCAACAGCGCCGGCAGGGCAATCAGCAGGGCGTGATCGGGGAACAGTCCCATCGAAAAGCCCAGCACCTGCAGTTCGCCGTCGGGATCGGTGGCGTAGCCGCCGATCACATGGTGCACGTCGTGGATGGCCACGTAGGCGTAGGGAAGTCCCTTGCGGCTGCCGGGAAAGGGAAACCCATTGTGCTGGTAGTAGGCGCGCAGGCCCGCCCCCATGCTGCCGGCGGGCGCCGTGTCCAGGGCGGCGTAGCGGCTCTCGTGCTCCCGATCGATGCCCAGCACCAGCATCGGCAGGATGAAGCGGGCATAGCCCTGCACCACGCCGTCGCTGTTGAGTGCAGCGAAGGTGCGGCGATACAGGTCACCGAAGGCCTTGAGCACGTGCCCACGGCACACCTCCTCCAGATCGGCCACCACGCCAGGTTCCACCTGCAGTTCCGCGGCGATGCGCTCCAGCAGCTGCACCTTGGCCTGATCGAGCCGTGGTTCCAGAAAGGCCAGGAGCGTGAGCAGCTGCATCACCTCCTGCCGCTGGCGGTGGCTGAGCACCAGTCCCGCCAGGCCTACCGGCATGGTGGCGGCTGGCTGGGCAGGCCAGGGTTGGCCCAGCAGGTCGAGGAACAGGTTGGCGAGCAGCTGCCGCTCCTGGAGGGTGGCCTGCTCCTGTCCCTCGGCTGTGATCAAGGCTTCACAGGTTTGGGCCACGGCTGCCACCGCAGCGGGTGGCAGGGAGGCCAGGTCGTGAAACGCCATGGTGCGCGGCAGAGTGTTCCCCGGGGGTCCTGCCTGCCCAGCCTGGCCGCGGAGCCGGGCGCTGGCTGCCCTCGCCGGCGAAACAGGTCCGATGGGCTCCCATTGCGGCGGCGGCTTGGCCGGTGCCCCAGGCAAGGGGTCAGGTTGGTCCGGACGCCCGCCGCCAGCTGAGCCCATCCCTCCCCTGGTTCCAGCGCAGCCCCTCGCCCAGAGGCATCCCCAGCAGCAGTTCTGGGGCGGTGCGCTCGTCCCCCAGCACCGCCCGGGGCAGCACGGTGGCGGCGGCGATCGCCTGGCCTGCGGGCACACCCCAGCTCGCCAGTCGTCGCACCCCCTCCAGCAGGGGCAGGGTCACCCCGGCCAGGGTGCCATCTTCGAGTCGGCAGCTGCCGTCCTGCACCAGCAGCACCCGCTCATCCCAGCGATGGCGGCCCTCTCCCAGGCCGTAGGGCGCCAGGGCATCGCTCACCAGCACCACCTGCCCAGGGGCCAGCCGCTGCAGCAGCACCGCCATCGCCGGATCCACGTGCACGCCATCGGCGATCAGGCCGAGGGCGATGTCGCCCCGCAGAGCCGCCGCCGCCACCGGCCCCGGGGCCCGGTGGTGCATGCCCGCCATGGCGTTGAAGCTGTGGGTGAGCATCGTCACGCCTGCGTTGAAGGCGTCCTCGGCCTCGGCGGCACTGGCGGCGCTGTGGCCCAGGCTCACCACGATGCCCTGGGCACGCAGGGCGGTCATCACCGCCGCCGCGCCCTCCAGCTCCGGGGCGAGCGTCACCAGGTCGATCTGATCCTCAAAGCCGGCGATGCGTTCCTCCAGGGCCTGCAGGCTGGGGGTGGCCAGGTGCTCCTCGGGGTGGGCGCCGCGGCGGGCTGGGTTGAGGAACGGCCCCTCCAGGTGGGCGCCGAGCAGCTGGCAGCGTTCGGGACGGTGCTGCTGCCGGGCCTCCTCCAGCACGGCGAGGGCCTGTCGCAGGGGAGCGACCCCGCAGGTCACCAGGGTGGGGCAGATCGCCTCCACCCCATCGCGCCAGAGCAGGTCCAGCAGGTCCAGCAGTCGCGGCAGATCGGCGGGCTCCAGTTCGGGAAAGGCCAGGCCCAGGCCGCCGTTGATCTGCAGATCCACCCCGGCGGGACTGAGCCAGTCGCCGCCCCAGTCGTCACCGGCGGCGGCGCTGCCGGTCGGCAGGGGCTCCACGGCCTCGATCAGACCGGAGCTGTCCACCGCCAGCCGCCAGCGCCGGTCGGCGCCGTGGCTGCAGCGGCCGGCCCTGGGCAGGCGCACGTTGCTGATCCAGCGCATCGGGGTCGCAGGCACGACAATGCCCCCATCCTGCGTTGCCCGCCCTTGAGCGCCACGCCCGTTGTCCCGACCACCGGCACCAGCGCCGTTGGAGGCGCACCGTCCGAGCCGCCGCGGGTGGCGGTGGTGATGGGCAGCGACTCCGACCTGCCCACCATGCAGCCGGCGGTGGCGATGCTGGAACGCTTCGGTGTGGGGACGGAAGTGCGGGTGCTCTCGGCCCACCGCACCCCCCTGGAGATGGTGGCCTTCGCCCAGCAGGCCCGCGGGCTCGGCTTCCGGGTGATCATCGCCGGCGCCGGCGGCGCCGCCCACTTGCCGGGGATGGTGGCCTCGCTCACCACCCTGCCGGTGATCGGCGTGCCGGTGCAGACCCGGGCCCTCTCCGGGGTGGATTCGCTGCATTCGATCGTGCAGATGCCGGCCGGCATCCCCGTGGCCACGGTGGCGATCGGTAACGGCACCAACGCCGGTCTGCTGGCGGTGCAGATCCTGGCCACTGCCGATGCCAGCCTCGTCGAGGCCCTGGCGGCCTACCGAGCCGAGCTGCATGGCCAGGTGTGCGCCAAGGATGCCCGCCTGCTGGAGCTGGGCAGCGCCGCCTATCTGAAGGCGATGGATCGACAGGCCTGATCGCCCTGGGTGAGCTCAGAAGCTGACCCGTTGAGCTTCAAGAATGCCTGCATTATCTGGCGATTCACCGTAGCCCCAGCGGCCCTGAATACGTCCATTGGATTCGCTGGCGACTCCCAGCCCGGAATGGTTGCCGAGCTGCCAGGCATAGTGCAGGAGGGTGCCGTTGACCTGGCCGCGGATCGCTCCGGGCATGCCATTCAGGGAATAGGTGCCGAATGCCAGATCCCCCTGCCGCGTGAAGTTGATTCGAATGACGTTCCGAGTTGATCCCTCTGTGCTGTAGCCCTCGTAGGTGGCGTTGTAAAGGGTGCTTGCAGCGGCCTCGGCGCTGGTGGCAGTGGACGAAGACGTGGATCCCTGATGTCCGGTCAAGGCCGGGACCGAAGCGCCTGGATCCCTCCCTGGATCCGGGATTGTCTGCTCGGAAGGCTGGCCACTGGAACCGGACCCGAGCATGAGCCCGAAGATCCCCGCGGCATGCAGGGCTGTGATGAGCCCTGCGACGGAGCCGATCAATGCCCCGAGGGCTGTGAACAGGCCAGGGAGAGTGGTCCAGAAGGATCCTGATTCCTTGGTCATGGGTCACTGGGGATCGGTTGTGCTTGGGGGTGTCATGGCTCGTTGTCGGGTTTGCGAACCTCGTAGACCTCGTAACCACGATTGCGAGCGTCTTCTCGCCTGGTTGTGGCGCATGGATGTATCGATTGCGCGTCTTGATCGCCGTGAATCTTCTTATGTCACGGGTCCAGGAGTTGCGCAATGATGAATGATTTTATCCTGCGTTGCCGATTTCGTCACCGCCTTCCAGATGCCCGATTGTGGGCACATTGTTGATTGGTGGCGCTTCTAGGCTGGCCTCTCGACGTTGTTCACCCACTCTTCGAGGTCGGTAATGCTTGAGCGCTTGGTGCTGCCGCCCTGGCTCAAGGCCGGCCTGGCCCTGCCCCTGCTGGTGCTCAACCTCTGGGTGCTGCGCCAGCTGCTCCTGCCCCTGGCCCCGTTTCCGGCCCTGTTCGTGGCGGCGGCCCTGATCGCCTTTCTGCTCGACATCCCGGCCCGTTGGCTGTGGCAGCGGGGGCTGCCCCGGGCGCTGGCGATCGTGCTGGTGCTGGGGGTGAGCCTGGGGCTGGTGGCCCTGGCGGCGGTGTGGCTGGTGCCGCGGCTGATCGAACAGCTGGGGGAGCTGGTGGCGGCCCTGCCCGGCTGGCTGGCCCAGGGGGAGGTGTGGCTCGACCGGCTCGAGGCCTGGGCGGAACAGCAGGGGATCCCCACCGATTTCGGCAACGTGAGCAGTGACCTGCTCACCCGCATCAGCAAGCTCGCCAGCCAGCTCAGTCAGCGCCTGCTCGGACTGCTGGGGGCCACCGTCGGGCTCACGGTCAACACCGTGATCGTGCTGGTGCTGGCGGTGTTCCTGCTGCTGGGTGGCGAGCGCATCAGCGCCGGTCTGGCCCAGTGGCTCCCCCCGGCAGTGCGCACGCTCGTGGTGGGCACCCTCAACCGAACCTTCCGGGGCTACTTCGCCGGCCAGGTGCTGCTGGCCCTGATCCTCAGCGGCCTGCAGATCCTGGTGTTCACCCTGCTGGCGATTCCCTATGGCGTGCTGTTTGCCGTGGCGATCGGCTTCACCACCCTGATTCCCTATGCCAGCGCGGTCACGATCGTGCTGGTGAGCGCCCTGCTGGCCCTCGATGACCCCCGCACCGGCCTGGAGGTGCTGGCCGCTGCCATCACCGTGGGCCAGCTTGTGGACCAGGTGATCCAGCCCCGGCTGATGGGCAGCATCGTGGGATTGCAGCCGGCCTGGCTGCTGATCAGCCTGCCGGTGGGCGCCCGGCTGGGCAGCCTGCTGGGCCTGGGTGACCTCCTGGGCCTGCTGCTGGCCGTGCCGGTGGCCAGCTGCGCCAAGACGTTCCTCGATGCCTGGGGAAGTCAGCTGCGGGCCGGCGAGCCGGCGGGGATGCCGCCCGGGGGCCTCATTCCGCCTGGGGAATGATGCCCTGCCCCTGCAGGTAGGCCAGCACCTGGGCCACGCTCTCCTCCAGGCTCTGGCTGCCGGTGTCCACCCGCAGTTCCGGGGCTTCGGGGGCCTCATAGGGGCTGGAGATGCCGGTGAACTCCTTGATTTCACCGGCGCGGGCCTTGGCGTAGAGCCCCTTGGTGTCGCGCTGCTCGCACACGTCCAGGTCGGCGGCGCAGTGAATCTCGATGAAGTCGCCAGCGGGCACCAGGGCCCGCACCTTGTCGCGGTCGGCCTTGAACGGGGACACGAAGGCGGTGAGCGCCACCACGCCCGCATCCACGAACAGCTTGGCCACCTCGCCGATGCGGCGGATGTTCTCCTCCCGGGCGGCGTCGGAGAAGCCCAGGTCTTTGCAGAGGCCGTGGCGGATGTTGTCGCCATCCAGCACGTAGCAGGCCAGGCCCTGCTCGAACAGGGCGGAGTTCACCGCATTGGCCAGGGTGCTCTTGCCGGCGCCGCTCAGGCCGGTGAACCAGAGGATGGCGCTGCGGTGGCCGCGCTGATGGGCCCGGGCCGCCCGGGTCACCGTGGAGTGGTGCCAGGCGATGTTGGTGCTGTTGCCCTCGGTGGTGAGTGCGCCGTAGGTGGGGTTGGCCTGGCCGGCTTCGGAGGGGGCGGCGGACATCGACTCAGGGCGGACTGGGCGCCATTGTCGCTGCCCGCCCAACGTCGGCCAGTTTGCTCACAGCCCCAGCAGCAGGCCCGTTTCCGCCGCCGCCCGGAACACCAGCCCGTGCCGGGCCACCAGGGCCGGCAGGGCGTCGTAGCCGCCGCCGATCACGGTGGCTACGGGTATGCCGCGCCGCAGGCAGGCCTCCAGCACCATGCGGTCGCGCAGGAGCAGGCCGGTGTCGCTGAGGGCCAGACGGCCGAGGCGGTCGTCGCGGTGGGGATCCACACCGGCGTTGTAGAGCACCAGATCAGGCCGCCCCTGTTCCAGCAGGTCCGGCAGCAGGGGGCCCACCGCGGCCAGGTAGCCCGCGTCATCGAGGCCGTCGGCGAGCGCCAGGTCGTGGTCGCTGGTCTGCTTGCGCAGGGGAAAGTTGCTGGCGGCATGGGCCGAGACCGTGACCACCCGCCCATCCCCCGCGAAGATCGCCGCGGTGCCGTCGCCCTGGTGCACGTCCAGGTCGATCACCATCAGCCGTGTCACGGCCCCTTCGGCCAACAGCACCTGGGCCGCTACGGCCACGTCGTTGAAGATGCAGAAGCCACTCCCGTAGTCGGGAAAGGCATGGTGGGTGCCGCCCGCCAGGTGACAGGCCAGGCCGTGTTCCAGGGCCAGCCGGGCGGTGAGCAGGGTGCCCCCCACCGCCAGCCAGCTGCGCCGCACCAGGGGACGGGTGGCGGGCAGGCCGATGCGCCGCTGCTCCTGCCTGCTCAGTTGATCGCGTGAGAAGGCTTCGTGGTAGCGGCGGCTGTGCACCAGCTCCAGGGCGCGACGGGGGATCGGCAGCGGCTGGTGCAGCTGCTCCGGTCTGGCCAGATCCCGCTGGAGCAGATGGTCGTGCAGCAGCCGGAACTTGGCCATCGGGAAGCGATGGCTGCTGGGCAGCGGTGCCGAGTAGGCCGGGTGGTAGACGAGTGGGGGGCGCATGGCCGCTTCAGGTGCTCCGGGCCGCCACTGGGGGAATCATCGGCGGACCCGCCTGCAGGGGACGCCCCTCAGCCGCCCGCCTGCTTTGGCCGGAAGCCCGCCTGCTCCAGGGCCGCCAGGGCCGGGGCCACCTGGTCGCCCTGCAGTTCAATCACCCCCTCCTTGAGGGTGCCGCCTGTGCCGGCGCGGGCCTTGAGCTGTTTCAACAGCTCGCGCAGTTCGGCCTCGGGCGCGTCCAGGCCCGTGATGGCGGTCACGAGCTTGCCGCCCTTGCCGGCCTTCGTGCGCTGCACCCGCACCTGTTGCTGGGCCCTCGGCGTGGCTGGCGTGGTCGCGCTGGGCCGGGCAAGGCTGGCGGCCCTGCTGAGGCTGCCGAATTCCTGCCAGCCCCCTTTCTTGGCCATGGCCCCCTGTGCCGCCGTCGGCATCATTCTGGGGGCACAGCCCCAGGCCCCTCAGCCCGCCACCGCCTCCACCACGCTCACTGCTGAGGCGGTGGGGTGGATCCGGAGCAGATTCAGGCCGGCGCTCTCCAGCAGCAGGGCGTACTCGCCGGGGGTGCGCTCGCGGCCGCCCTCGGTCATCACCAGCATGTTGAGGTCGAGCAGCTTGCCCGGGAAGGGGGCGTTGCCCGGTGGGATCACCTGCTCGAGGATCAGCACCCGGCCGCCGGGGGCCATGGCGGCGCGGATGTGGCGAAGGATGGTGCGGCAGGCGTCGTCGTGCCAGTCATGGAGGATGTGCTTGAGCAGGTAGGCATCGGCGCCGGCGGTCGCGCTGGCGAAGAAGTCACCCCCCACCAGCTCCAGCCGGCCCTCGAGATCCGCCGGTACCGCCACCGGTGCCAGCACATGGGGCTGGTCGAACACCACGCCCCGCAGGCCGGGGGTGGCCCGCAGCACCGTCATCAACAGCTCGCCCCGGCCGCCGCCCACATCCACCAGCTGGCCGATGGCGCTGAAGTCGAAGGCCGCCAGCACGGCTTCGGTTTCGGGCCGGGAGAAATCGCCCATCGCCCCATTGAAGACGGCGCCCCGTTCCGGGTTCCGCTCCTACCACTCGAACACCGAGCAGCCGTGGCGGTGGCGGAAGGCGTTCTCCCCCGTGCGCACGCTGTGCAGCAGGTCGTCCCAGCTCAGGTAGTGCTCCGCGCCAAGCATGCGGGCGAACTGGCGCAGCGACTGGGGGTGATCGCTGCCCAGCAGCTCCGCCAGGGGGGTGAGGGCAAAGCGCCGCTGTGCCGTCTCCTGGAAGATCCCCAGGCTGGCCAGCCCCCGCAGCAGGCGGAACAGGGCATCGGGGTCGGCGTCGCAGCTGGCGGCCAGGTCGTCGCAGTCGCGCTCGCCGCCGGCCAGGGCATCGGCCAGGCCCAGCTCGGCGGCCACGTGGATCATCTGGGTCACCCAGGCGCCGCTGGCCATCGCCAGCAGCTGGTCGGCGAGCGGCAGTGCGGGGGGCATGGCTGGGGTTGGGGGCTACCCGGTTGGTAGCAACGGGCGGCTGTTCAGTGGCGGGCTTTGCAGCGGCGGCGGTGGGTTCACCGCCCCGGCTCCCTAGGCTGGCCCCACTGCATGCCGCCGCCGGTGACCACCACCGTTCCCCCCCTCAGCCCCGATCCGGCTGCCCTGCAACCGGCGGTGCGTCCCGACCCTCTTGGCCGCTTCGGCCCCTATGGCGGCCAGTACGTGCCCGAAACGCTGATGCCGGCCCTGGCCGAGCTCGAGAAAGCTGCCGCCGAGGCCTGGGCCGATCCCGCCTTCACCGAGCGGCTCAACCACCTGCTGCGCACCTACGTGGGGCGGCCCTCGCCGCTCTATGAGGCCGAGCGGCTCACGGAGCACTACGCCCGACCCGAGGGTGGCCCGCGCATCTGGCTGAAGCGCGAAGACCTCAACCACACTGGCGCCCACAAGATCAACAACGCCCTTGGCCAGGCGCTGCTGGCCCTGCGCATGGGCAAGAAACGGATCATCGCTGAGACCGGCGCCGGCCAGCACGGCGTGGCCACGGCCACCGTGTGCGCCCGCTTCGGCCTGGAGTGCGTGATCTACATGGGCGCCGAGGACATGCGCCGCCAGGCCCTCAACGTGTTCCGCATGCGCCTGCTGGGAGCCACCGTGCAACCCGTCACCGCCGGCACCGCCACCCTCAAGGACGCCACCAGCGAAGCGATCCGCGACTGGGTGACCAACGTGGAGACCACCCACTACATCCTCGGTTCGGTGGCCGGCCCCCATCCCTACCCGATGCTGGTACGCGACTTCCACGCCTGCATCGGCATCGAGGCCAAGCAGCAGTGCCAGGAGGCTTTCGGCGGCCTGCCCGATGTGCTCGTGGCCTGCGTGGGCGGTGGCTCCAACGCCATGGGCCTGTTCCATCCCTTCGTGGAAGACACGAGCGTGCGCCTGATCGGCGTGGAGGCCGCAGGGGAAGGGGTGCCCAGCGGCCGCCATGCCGCCACGATCACCGAGGGCCGCGTCGGCGTGCTGCACGGCGCCATGAGCCTGCTGCTCCAGGACGACGAGGGTCAGGTGCAGGAGGCCCACTCGATCAGCGCCGGCCTCGACTACCCCGGCGTCGGCCCGGAGCACAGCTATCTCAAGGGCATCGGCCGCGCCGAATACGCCGCCGTCACCGATGCGGAGGCCCTCGATGCCCTGCAGCAGCTCTGCCGCCTCGAGGGCATCATCCCGGCCCTGGAAACCGCCCACGCCTTTGCCTGGCTCGACAAGCTCTGCCCCACCCTGGCCCCGGGCACCGAGGTGGTGGTGAACCTCTCCGGCCGCGGCGACAAGGATGTGAACACCGTGGCCGACAAGCTGGGCGACGCGCTGGGGGGCTGATCACAGGCCGGCGGGCTGCTGCCCGGCGGACCGGGCTTCCAGGTCTGCCAGAAAGCTCCTGAGCAGCTCCAGGTAAGGCTGGGGCTGCTCCAGGTGGCAGAGGTGGGAGCAGTCATCCATCACAACCCAACGGGGGTTGGGGATGCCGCGATGCAGCGCCTCGGTGACGGCTGGGGTGGCCTCGTCGTAGCGGCCGCCGATCACCAGCGTGGGCTGGTGAATCTCGCCGAGGCGATCGCTCACATCCCAGGAGCGCAGGCTGCCGGTGATGTGGAACTCACTCGGGCCGCACATGGCGTGATACACCCGCGGATCAGCTTCCATGGCCTGGAAGGAGCGCAGCAGACAGTCGGGCCAGGGGTCGATGCGGCAGACGTGGCGCCGGTAGAAGGCCATCAATGCGTCCTGGTAGGCCGGGCTGTCGGTGCTCCCCCGCTCTTCGTGCACGGCCAGCACGGCCTGCACCTCAACGGGCAGCTCGCTGCGTAGGCGTGTGGTTTCAGCGGTCCAGAGCGGCATGCTGGCCGGGGCATTGGAGAGAATCAGGCCGGCGATTCCCTCTGCCCCCTCGAGGGCTGCCTTCAGGGCCAGCATCCCCCCCAGGACTGGCCGTAGAGGTGGATGCGCTCCAGGCCCAGGGCCTCGCGCACCCGGGCCAGTTCTGCCACGAAGCGCTCCACCCGCAGCAGAGAGGGATCGTCCGGGTGATCCGAGCGCCCGCATCCCAGCTGGTCGTAGCGAATCACCTCCCGGCCATCGGCCGCTAGAGCCTCCAGCGGTTCGAGGTAGTCGCTCGGCACACCGGGGCCGCCATGCAACAGCACGAGGGGCAGGCGGTCGGGGCTGCTGGGGGTGCCCACGCGCCGGGTCCAGACGCGGTGGCCATCCACCGGCACGATCTCTTCCGCTGTGCTCATGTTTCCGCTGCGGCTACGAAGGCCTCGACGCTGACCAGCTCGCTGTAGCCACGGAAGCAGGCGAGCGCCGCCCTGTGGCGCTCCGGCGTTTCAGCCTGGCAGGCGTCGGTCAGGCACACCACCCGGTAGCCCCTGTCGGCAGCGTCCTTCACCGTGTGGTCGATGCACTGGTCGGTGAGCAGGCCGATCACCACCAGCGTGCGGATGCCCATGTTGCGCAGCAGGTAGTCGAGCGTGGTGGAGCTGAACGGCGACGACGAGCTCTTGGGCAGCACTAGCTCATCGGCGCGGGGCGCCAGTTCGGGGATCACCTGGGCGGCCCGGCTGCCGGGTGCAAAGCCCATGTCGCAGCGCTTGTAGTCGAGGCTGCGGTCGCGGCCATCGGCGGTGAGGTTGGCGATCACGGTGTGGATCACCTCCAGGCCCGCCTGGCGCGCCGCTTCCAGGGCGCGCCGGGCGGCCGGCAGGGTATGGGCCCGGAACTGCACATCGAAGGCCGGTCGGGGTCGGGGCTGGGCATCGCCGCAGGTGCCCTGTTGCAGGTCCACCAGCAGCAGGGCCATGGCGCCGGGGTCCCACCAGTCGGGCAGGGCCGCGGGTGGCAGACGGGCCTCTTGCATGCGGGGTTGGCCGGCCGGGGCAATCATGGCCGCAACGCTGTGGGTTGCCCGTGTCCAAGCCCCTGTCACCCGCGGTGGCTGCCCTGGCCGATCAGGGCATCCGCTGGGTGGCGATCACCTGGGTGAACCATGCCGGAGCGTCCCTGGTGAAGGTGGTGCCCCTGGCGGCCTTCGATGGAGCGGTGGCCGTGGGGGTGGGCTTCTCCCCCGTGTCCGATGCCTTTCGCGCCGATGGCGCGATCGATCCGGCCCATCGCCTGGCCCGCCCCGACGGCGATCTGCGCCTGCGGGCCGATGCCGGGGCCCTGGCCTTGCTGGAGCCTGCCAGCGGTTGGGCCTGGGCGCCGGGGGAGCGTTTTGAACGCACCGGTGAGCCCTATGCGGGCGATCAGCGCCACCGCTGCCGTCTGCAGCAGCAGCAGCTTCAGCAGGCCGGCGTGGAGTTGCGGGCCGGCTTTGAGCTGGAGTGGCTGGTGGCCAGTGCCCATTCCGATGGTGAGCCCCAGCCGGCCCTGCCCGGTGGTCCCTATGGCGCCGATCGGCTGGTGGACGGCCTGGATTACGCCTCGGCCCTGCTCGATGCCCTGGAGGCCGCCGGCATCCCCTGGCTGCAGTTTCACCCGGAATACGGGGCCGGGCAGTTTGAGCTGTCGCTGGCGTCGGGCACGGCCCTGGAGGCGGCCGACCGGCTGGTGCACGCCCGGCTGGTGATTCAGCGCGTGACCCGTCGCTTCGGCTGGCACTTCGGCTGGCGCTGCAGTTTCAGCCCGAAACCGAGCCTGGAGCGGGTGGGCAACGGGGGCCATCTGCACCTCAGCGTGCAGCGTGCTGGCCAGCCCCAGCTGCAGGGCGGTGCCGGCCCTGGCGGCCTCAGCGATGCTGGCGCTGGAGTTGTGGCGGCCCTGCTGGCGGAGCTGCCGGCCCTGCTGGCGCTGGCCTGCCCCCTGGAGATCTCCTACCGGCGCCTGGCGCCGGGGTCGTGGTCGGCGCCGTTCCAGGTGTGGGGCATCGAGAACCGGGAAGCGGCCCTGCGCCTGATCCCCACCGCTGCTGATGGCGTACCGGCTCACCTGGAGCTCAAGGTGGTGGATCTGGCGGCCAATCCCAACCTGTTGCTGGCGGCTGTGCAGGCTGTGGTGCTGGCGGGGTTGGAGCAGACCCGCCCCTTGCCACCACCGGTGGGCGGCGATCCGGCCCAGCTGCCGGCCGGTGCGGCGCTGCGGTTGCCCGCCAGCCTTGCCGAGGCCTCATCCGCCTTTGCCGCCAGTGCCCTGCTGCGCCAGGCTTTCGGCGATGCGCTGCACGCCAGCCTGCTCGACAGCCAGGCCGCCGAGGTGCGCCGCGGCGCCGGCCGCAGCGACGCCGAGCTCGCGGCAGCCGATGCCTGGTGGCCGCTGGTGGGCGGTTTGGGCTGACGAGACCTGGACCATCGTGGCGGTCACTTCCCGCTGGCCCCCCGATGTCCACCCCGCCCGCCCTGCCGGCTCCCGCACCGGTGCCGGCAGGGCGCTTCGTGTTCGCCGCTCCCTCCCCTTACACCGCCCGCTTCGATGCCACCCGGGCAGGCCTGGGCATCGCCCTCGAACTCCAGCGGCTGGCGCGGGAGCAGCAGTTGCCCGTGCGCATCAGCCTGATGGCCCTGCCCAGCCAGGCCGGCCGAGCGGAGGTGAGGGCGCTGCTGGAGTCCGGGCCGCGGGTGCTGGTGGTGGGCGGCTCCACCTGGAGCCAGGGTTCGGCCGCTCCCCTGCGCCGCCTGTTTGAGCTGGGTGGGGACGTGTCGTTGCAGGGCGTGCGTGCCACGGCCTTTGCCACCGCCGGCGGGGCGCACACCGGCGGCGAGATGGTGGTGCTCGACAGTCTGCGCTCACTGATGGGTCAGGGGGCCCTGGGCTTCACCGCCGGTCAGCGCCTGATGGTGTTCAGCACTGATGAACGGCTCGCGCAGCCGCCCGGTCAGTTCAACGCCCTCGACTGCTGGGCGATGGGTCAGTACGCCCGGGAGCTGTTGCTGCAGGCCCATGCCAGCCCAGACCCCGCTTAGGAGTTTGCGGAAAAACCGCCTGAGAACGCACGTTTCTCCCTCCTGAGAGCTGATCGTGCTCCCTGCGGGCTGGTTGTCAGCGATTCAGCGGTTCAGAACGCCTGCATCGGAGCGATCTGCCCCGTTG
>VGPU01000042.1 GCA_016882525.1 Cyanobacteria bacterium M_surface_10_m2_119
TCCATATCCGGTGCACGCGCAGGAACATTGAGAGGATTTCTCCCTAGTACGAGAGGACCGGGAGGAACGCACCTCTGGTGTACCAGTTATCGTGCCAACGGTAAACGCTGGGTAGCCATGTGCGGAGCGGATAACCGCTGAAAGCATCTAAGTGGGAAGCCCACCTCAAGATGAGTGTTCCCATGGCGTTAAGCCAGTAAGGTCACGGGAAGAACACCCGTTGATAGGCTCTACGTGGAAGCTTGGTAACAGGTGAAGCGGAGGAGTACTAATAGACCGAGGGCTTGACCAACGCTTGAGCTCTAAAGGATGCCTTGGGGGACCAAGGCACAGCTTTCGATCCAGACTGCTCCAAGGTTGCAGCATGCTTGTCATGACTGCAGGGTTGGGGCAACACCTATGCAGTTCTCAGGGTTCACCTGGGAACACAAGAGGATCAAGGATCAGCCAAGGGTATTGGTTGATGCGCGATTCTATCCTGGTGTCCATGGCGCAGTGGAACCACTCCGATCCATCTCGAACTCGGTTGTGAAACGCTGCAGCGCCGACGATATTTGGGGGGTAGCCCCCTGAGAAAATAGGTCGATGCCAGGTAAAACATTGTGTTCTCCTGACGGGTTGATGCGATGGATGGCCATGGAGTGGCCAGAAATCGATCGACCCAAAAGCCACCCTGCGGGGTGGCTTTTTTGTTGGATGCCGTCTGGGTGCACGCATTCCTCTGGGGAGAATGCCAGGGGCTCGATCAGCTGCGGTGCACGTGCACCTGGAGCCAGGTGCCATGACAGCGTTGCCAGACCCTCGTCTCACAGCAACTTGCCGTCACAGGGTTTCCATCCACCCAGCGCTGGGTGAGGCGGGTGTAACTCAGCACCACGGCCTCATCGCTGAGCCAGCGCAGGTGGGGGCGTGCCATGGTGACCTGGGGGGCTGGGCCTTGATCCCCCAGATCGCTGGTGCAGGGGAAATAGAAGTGGTGAAAAGGCAAGCCTTCCACCAGGAGTCCATTGGTTTCGGCTTCGAAGCAGCTGAGGTCTTCGCTGCAGGCGGCTGCATATCCCTGCCAATCTCCGCGGACCACGCTCTCGAGCAGCGCCTGGTTGAGGCTGAGGATTTCTTCGTCCCGGTTCGCTTGGCTGATGGGCTCGTCGGGCATCACGCGATCTGCAGGTGGGTGTAATCGCTGATCCTCTCAAATGGCCCTGGATCGCGCTGGGGGTTGCTTGGGCGATCGCTGAACAGCACCGCCATGCCGCTGCGGGCAGCAGCGCTGCATTCGGCCAGAGCATCACTGATGAACAGCACCTGGGCAGGCTCGGTGCCCATCGCTGCGGCAATGGTGGAGTAGCTGCCCGTGTCCTGTTTGGGGCCCGTGCGCGTGTCGAACCAATGGCTGAACAGATGCCGTAAGTCCCCGTTTTCACTGTGGCCATAGAGCAGCTGCTGAGCGCCCACTGAGCCGGAGGAGTACACACCCAGCACCAGCCCTTGTGCCTGCCAGCGCTGCAACGCTGGAGCGACATCGGCGAACAGGGGGGCCATGAGGGCCCCCTCGGCATAGCCTGCCTTCCAGATCAGCCCTTGCAGATCCTTCAAGGCGGTGAGCTTGCGGTCGTGGGCGATCAGCAGCTGGAGATAGGCGCTCACCGCACGCACTCCATCGACGGAATTCTCGGCCTCCACTCCACCGACCACCTCTCCGCCAGCTGGGGTGAAGCGGTCCCGCAGGGTGAGGGCTTCTGGTGCCTCATCGTCGCTCCAGGCTTGTTGCGTGGCTGCGATCAACGGAGCGACCTCTGCGTTGTGGCGGTGTTGGCGCAGAAACCCCTCCAGGTGCGTTGCCGCGTAGGGGAAGAGGGTGTCAGCCACAAAGCTCACCGGGCAGGTGGTGCCCTCGATGTCGAGGAGGAGGTGACTGATGCCAGAGCGGTGCAGCATGAATGGATGGGGGGTCAGCGCAGGAGGGCCTGCAGGAGCAGCTGGCGCCAGTGCTGTTCCAGCAGAAATTCCAGAATCACCAGATGGCGCTGGGCCTCGGTGAGATCAAGGCCCCAGGCATAGAGACCGTGCCCCGCGATCAGCAGACCGTGGGGAGCCTGCGGCAGGTACGGCCTGGCCCGCAGGCTCAGCAGGCGCAGATCCTGGTCGTTGGCGAGCACCGGAACGGCAATCTCGGTGGCGTGGGTCTGGATGCCACGCAGGCCCTTGAGCATTTCCAGATCAGCGATCGCCAGCCACCCCACGCCCTCGCCGGCGGGCCCGTAGTGCCTGGAGAGCAGGGTGCCCGCCTGAGAATGGGTGTGCAGCACCGCTCCGGCTCCAGTGCTGTCGACGATCGCCAGGTGCAGCAAAGTCTCGGCGCTGGCTTTGCCGTTGCCCCGTTGCACCTGGCCAGCCCCATCCACCTGGATCAGGGCCTCCGGCAGGACGCCTCCTTTGTCGACCCCGCTGGGGGCCATCAGCAACTGCAGGGGGTCCCGCTGCAGCACACAGCTGAAGTTTCCGCCTGTGCCATCACACCAGCCGCGGCGATGAATGGCCGCCATCGTGGCGCTCAACTGCCGGGCCTGGCCACGCGCTGAGACAGATGCGGGCATCTCAGCCATGGGCGCGGCAGGACGGACAGAGAATCAATGCTGACAGGCGGGGCACCAATGGCTGCTGCGCCCCCCAAGGCGGCTGCGTTCGATCGGCGCTCCACAGACGCGGCAGGGCTGACCCGTGCGCCGATACACCAGCGCTTCCCCGCCGTAGTTGCCGTTCGTGCCGGTGAGGTCACGGAAATCGCTGAAGGTGGTGCCGCCGGCACCGATGCTGCGCTCCAGCACGTCCACCAGGGCTTCCCGCAAGCGTTGCAGCTGCTTCAGGTCGAGGGCACTGCAGGGGGTGTGGGGCCGGATGCCGGCCAGAAACAGGGATTCGTCGGCATAGATGTTGCCGACTCCGGCGACCAGGCCTTGATCCAGCAAGGCTGCCTTGATCGTGCGCTGGGATCCCTGCAGGCGGTTGTGCAGGTAGGCGCCAGTGAAGCCGTCGCTGAAAGGTTCTGGCCCCAGGCGCTGCAAGCCGCTGATCACCCTCTCCACGGCCACCTCGGGCGGAACCCACCACATCTGCCCGAAGCTGCGCATGTCAATGAAGCGCAGCTCGTCGCCCTCCTCCGTCCAGAGCCGTACCCTCGTGTGGCGGCAGGGGGGTAGTGCCGCCTCGTGGGCTGCCGGGACCAGCAGAAACTGGCCGGTCATGCGCAGGTGCACGCCCCAGTGCCCGCCAGGGGCGCTGCCGCGGCGCAGCCCGCCGATCAGGTATTTGCCTCGCCGCTGCCAGCCCACCAGCTCACAGCCCTGCAGCCCCTCTGCGAAGGCCTGGGGGGTCTCGGGGTTGGCGATCGCCCGGGGGCGAAGCACCTCCACCCGCCGAATGGTGCGACCGCGTGTCTGCTGCTCCAGCCCGCGCCGCACGGTCTCGACCTCGGGCAGTTCCGGCACGGTGCACTGGTGGATCCGCTTCAGGCTCTCACAAGCGGGTGCAGGGAGGGCTTGGTGCCCTGCTCAGCGGTGGACGCCCAATCAAAAGCCGATCCCTGGGAGGGGGATCGGCTCAGAAAGGGTTGGATCGATGGCTGAACCCTGTGGCGGCCATCGGCGTTTGTGGAGCAGCGGTGCTCGGCTGGAGCGCCAAGCCGCAGCCGAGAGCTCAGGCTTTCTCGAGCTCGCTCTCGGCGAAATTGTTGGTGTTGATGCCGCCCTCGGAGCCGCTGTAGCCGTTGTAGTTGACCTTCTCGAAGCGCACCACCACGGGATAGCGGATGCCCGAGGTGTCGATCGAGGCGACGGTGCCGACTTCGTTGAACCAGTAGGACTCAGGGCGCTTGATGCGCACTTTGTCGCCGCGGGAAATGGCCATCGCTAGCGGTGGATTCGGAGGCTGCCAGAGGGAAGATACCCGCCTGCTTCGGGGCTTCAGCAGGGGGCGTCACGATTCGTCGCCCTTGGGGCGCTGCTGCCCCGATCCCCGGGTGCCAGCATCGCCGTTTCGCTGCTGCCCTCCATGGTGCTGGATGCTCCGGAGGCTCCGGTTCTCAGCCTTGAGCTTCCCGATCCCGACAGCGACACCATCAGCACGATGGAGTTTCTCGCCCGGCTCGAGGAGGCCTGGGCGGTGTGCGACCGCTTCGATCTCCAGACCGAGATCTGGCGGGGGCGGATTCTGCGGGCCGTGCGCGACCGGGAAAAGCGCGGCGGCGAGGGGCGCGGCACCGGCTTTCTGCAGTGGCTCAGGGAGCGGGAGATCAGCAAGACCCGGGCCTACACCCTGATCCAGCTCGCTGAGTCGGCCGATGCCCTGGTGGGGGAGGGGCTGCTGGAGGAGGGCAGCGTGAACCAGTTCTCCAAGCGTGCCTTTCTGGAGACGGCCCAGGCCGATCCGGAGGTGCAGCAGATGATCGCCGAGGCGGCCAACGAGGGGCAGGAGATCACCCGCAAGCAGGTGCGGCGTCTGGCGGATGAATTCACGGCGGCCACCAGCCCGCTGCTGCCGGAAGAGATCCGCCAGCGCACCGCCGAAAATCTGTTGCCGCCGCGGGCCGTGGCGCCGCTGGTGAAGGAGCTGGCCAAGCTGCCGGGGGAGCAGCAGGATAACTTGCGCAAGGTGCTGCGCGAGGAGCCCGAGCTGGAGCGGGTGCGCGATGTGACCCACACGGCCCGCTGGCTGAGCAAGGCCGCCGAGGCGGCTCTTGCGGTGCGGGCTTTCCAGTACGACCAGCTCGATTTCGACAAGGCGCTGCAGGAGGCCCAGCGGGTTGATGCCCTTGGCCTGCTGGCCGATGCGGTGGGCCAGGCCCAGGCGCTGGAGGCGGCGGTGCTCAAGCTGCACACCAGCTGGCGGCGGCTGGGGGGCCTGCAGGAGCGGCTCTGGGTGGAGAGCGGCAGCAGCACGCCCCACCTGCGGGAGCTGCTCACGGCGCTGCAGTCGCTCAGCGGCAGCACCCTGCGCGTGTCGCTGGGGGAGCTGGCCGGCGGCAAGCGGGTGCGCCTGCAGCTGGTGGAGGAGGCTCCGGATCAGCTGGAGCCGCCCCCCCTGCCCTGAGCGGCCAGGGGTGGAAGGGGGTGCTGGCTATGGTCCTGAGGCCTGGCGACGGTGAGCATGGCCCCGTCCCCCCTGCGCGAACCGCAGGAGTCCGCCCCTGGGCCCCAGGACCAGTTGGAGCTGGCCCTCACCGGAGCCTTTGGCTGGACGCAGTTCCGCCCTGGCCAGCGGGCGGTGATCGAGGCGATGCTCGCGGGCCGCGACTGCCTGGCGGTCTTGCCCACCGGCGCAGGCAAATCGCTCTGCTACCAGCTGCCGGCCCTGGTGCGGGAGGGGGTGGTGCTGGTGATTTCGCCGCTGGTGGCCCTGATGCAGGATCAGGTGGAGCAGCTTCAGCGGCGGGGGATCGCTGCGGCCTGCCTGCATCGAGGCCTGGGCTCCGGTGAGCGGATGGCTCTGTTGCGCCGGATCCGCGAGCGGCGGTTGCGGCTGCTCTATCTGGCTCCCGAACGGCTGCGGGTCGAATCGACCCGCCAGCTGCTGGATGACCTGCTCAGCGACGGGGGGCTGGTGGGCCTGGCCGTTGACGAGGCCCATTGCATCAGTGCCTGGGGCCACGACTTCCGGCCCGACTATCGCCGCCTGGGGGAGTTGCGCCGGCTGTGTCCCGGGGTGCCCCTGGTGGCCCTCAGTGCGACGGCGGCGCCCCAGGTGCGCGCCGACATCATTCGCCTGCTGCAGTTGCGTCGGCCGCTGGTGCAGGTGCGCTCCGCCCAGCGCCGCAACCTCAGCTACAGCATGCGGCTCCGGCCGGCGGATCCGCTGCCGGAGGTGCTCGAGGCCCTGGAGCGCTGCCGGGGGGCGGCCCTGATCTATGCCCGCACCCGGCGCTCCGTGGAGCAGTGGGCGGCCCAGCTGAACCGGGCCGGGGTGGAAGCCATCCCCTACCACGCTGGTATGGATCCCGAGAGCCGCCAGCTGGCACTCACCCACTTCCAGAGCCAGCCGCGACCGCTGCTGGTGGCCACCGTGGCCTTCGGCATGGGGGTTGACCGTCCGGACGTGGGGCTGGTGCTGCACCTGGATCTCCCTGCCAGCCCCGAGGGCTATCTGCAGGAGTCGGGGCGCGCGGGCCGTGATGGCCAGCCGGCGGAATGCGTGGTGCTCTTCGACCCCGCGGATCGGGTGAGCCTGGGCTGGGCCATCCGGGCGGCTGGCCAGGCCCCCACTTCGGGGGGGGCAGGCACGATCGATCCGGATCGCCAGCGGCTGGAGCTGGCCCAGCGCCAACTCCGGCGGATGGAGGCCGTGGCCGAGGGGGAGGGCTGCCGGGAACAGGCCCTGTTGCTGGCAGTTGGGGAGCTGGTGCCGCCATGCGGGCGCTGTGATCGGTGTCTGGCCCAGGAGGCGGATCCCCGCAGCGGGCGCGACTGGTCGCCCTGGGTGCAGGTGTTGCTGGAGCGCCTGCAGGAACGGGGGGGGCGGGATCTGCGCGGACTCGCCGAGGAGCTGGCCGCCCGGCCCGGTCCGCCCAGGGGCGATGAGGCGCGCTGGGCCTGGCTGGCCCGCCGGCTGGTGCAGGACGCCCTGCTCGGGGAAAGCGACGACGGTGCCCAGCGCCTGCACCTGCGCGATCCAGGCCGGCGTTATCTGCAGCAGCCCTGGCCGCTGCGCTGGTGGCTTCCCTGAGGCCGCGGGACCTCAGCTGGCCCGCGCCTTGCAGATGTCCTGCACCAGTTTCTGCTCGAAGTCCTTGCTGGGGGTCTCCCAGGTCTTCCACTGCCCGGCCTGGCTGGTCACGTTGATCTTGCGGGCGGTGCAGTTCACGGCCAGGTAGAGCGGCTGGCCTTCACCGTTCAGGCTCGGTGCCACGTAGCTGCCCCCCATGGGCTGCAGCTTCGACCAATCCACCTGGAGGGGCCCGTAGTTGCGCCAGTCGCCGGAGGCGGGTTTGCGGGCTGCCGCTGGGTTGGCCGTGGTGCTGGCTGCGGAGGCTGGCGAAGCGGTCGTCGCCGCAACGGTTGAACGGCTCCCGGGGGCGGTGCTGACCGGGCTCGCAGGGCGCCCGAGCCTGGAACTGGTGGCTGCCGTCGTGGCCCTCGCCGCGGTGCCGCCCGTGCTGGCCGCTGCGGTGGCGGATGCCGTTGCGGCAGTAGTGGCGGTGGCGGCAGTGGCTGTGGTGGCGGCTGCGGTGCGGCTCGGGCTCTGGCTGGCTGCGCTGGTGGCCTGGCTGATGCGCGACGGTGACGAGGTGCTCGAGCCCGGGTTTGCGGCGCTGCTGGTTGAGGCCGTGAGCCGGGTGGCGCTGCCAGAAGCGGCCGAGCTGGAGGTGGTGCTGCTGGACGCGGCGCTGCGACTGGTGGTGCCGGCGCTGCTGGGGGTGCCGGTTGCGGTCGCGGTGGTGGTCGCAGTGATGGCCTTTGTTGCTGCGGGCCGGGGGGTGGCGACGGCTGTGGTTGCAGGGGCTGCTGCCGCAGTAGCCGCTGAGGACGCTGCCGGGGCGCTGGCGCTGGCCGGGGCGGCTGTCGGGCGCGGCGAAGCTGTGGCGGCGCTCGTGGCGGCGGGCTGGGTCGGTTTCGGTGCGGCGGCGGCTGCCGGGGCCGGAGCAGGGGCGGTTGTGGTGGTGGCGGGCGCGGCAGGGCGACGGGCCTGCGGCGGAGCGGTCGGGGTGCCGCGCAGCTTCAGGCGGGTGCCGACCAGGAGGCGCTCGGGATCCTCCAGCTGGTTCAGGGCCACCAGGCGATCGACGCTGGTGCCGTAGCGCTCGGCAATCAGCGACAGACTCTCGCCGCGGCTCACCACATGCTCCGTGGCCTGGCGATTCACCGGGGCCGCCGCCGGCTTGGCGGGAGCGGCGGCCCGGGGCTGGGCGGGCACCTGCAGGCGGGTGCCGCTCATCACCAGATCCGGATCGCGCAGCCCGTTGAGCTGGATCAGCCGATCGGTGGTGGTGTTGAAGCGCGCAGCGATGTCCGAGAGGGTTTCACCGCTCTTCACGGTGTAAGGGGCGGTGGGTTGGCTGTTGCGGGCCGGGCTGGCACCCGCACGAGCGGCACCGCCGGGGAGGGTGAGGCGTTGGCCCACCTCCACGTGGTCGGGATTGCTGATGCCATTGGTCTGCATCAGGCGGGAGAGGCTGACGCCATGGCGCTCGGCGATTTCCGAGAGGGTCTCGCCGGCGCGCACGGTCACCGTGCCTCCGCGCTGGCTGCTGGCGCTGCTCCCTCGGCTTGCACTGCCAGGGAGGGTGAGGCGCTGGCCCACCTCCACGTGGTCGGGATTGCTGATGCCATTGGCCTGCATCAGGCGGGTGAGGCTGATGCCGTGGCGATCTGCGATCTCCGAGAGGGTTTCACCCGCTTGCACCACCACCACCTGTTGGGCCAGGGCAGCCGGCGGCTGGAGCAGCACCAGCGGCATCGCCGTACCAAGAACCAGGGCAGCAAGGGGGCGGCGCATGGGCTCCACGGATCGCTTGGCGAACCATAGGGGCCTCACCCAGCCCCTTCCAGTGCCTGGTGGATCAAGGCTGCTGATGGCCGCAGAGCAGGGGTGGGATGCCCGGCCCGAATCAGCCCAGGAGTCGCTGCACCAGGGGCAGTTTGCCCGCGTAGGGGGGATAGCGCAGGGGGACGTCGAGCCAGAAGGGGCGGCGCAGCACGCTGCGCAGGTGGGAGAAGGTCAGGAACCCGGCTTCGCCGTGGTAGGCCCCCATGCCGCTCTCCCCCACACCACCGAAGGGGAGCTGGCTGGAGCCCGCCTGCATCACCACATCGTTGAAGCACACTCCTCCCGAGCTGGTTTCACGCAGCACCTGCTGCTGGGCCTGGCGGTCGCGGCTGAAGAGGTAGAGCGCCAGGGGCTTGGGGCGGGTGCGGATCTCCCGGCAAGCGGCATCGAGATCCCGCACGGTCTGGATCGGCAGCAGCGGCCCGAACAGCTCCTCCTGCATCAGAGGATCGTCCCCGTTCTCGACCGCCACCAGGGTGGGGGCGATCCGGCGCCGGCTGGCATCGATGGTCCCCCCATGGAGCACCTGCCCCCGGGCCTGGGCCCCCGCCAGCAGGGCTGCCAGGCGCTCGAACTGGGCCTGGTTGACGATGTGGCCCAGATCGGGGCTGGCCAGGGGGTCGCTGCCATAGAACCGCTCCAGCTCCGCCCCCATGGCCCGGATCAGCGGCTCCCGCACCCCTGGCTCCACCAGCACATGGTCGGGGGCGATGCAGGTCTGGCCGGCATTGAGGCTCCGCCCCCAGGCCAGGCGACGGGCCGTGACGGCGATGTCGGCGTCGGCCAGCACGATCGCCGGACTCTTCCCGCCCAGCTCGAGGGTGACCGGGGTGAGGTGCCTGGCAGCGGCGGCCATCACCAGCCGCCCCACCCGGCCACCACCGGTGAAAAAGATGTGATCGAAGGGATGCTCCAGCAGCTCCGCCGCCACGCCGCCATCGCCGCACACCACCTGCACCACTTCCGGGGGGAAGGTGGCGGCCACGGCCTCGGCGATCAGGTCGGCCGTGCGCGGGGCGTGTTCGGAGGGCTTCAGCACCACCGTGTTGCCGGCGGCCAGGGCACTCACCAGGGGGTGCAGACAGAGCTGGAAGGGGTAGTTCCAGGGGCCGATGATCAGCACACAGCCCAGGGGCTCCGCCTGTTGGAAGGCCTGGCCGGGGCGCAGTGGCAGCTCCAGCGGGCGGCGGCGCGGAGCCATCCAATGGCGCAGGCGGCGGCGGGTGAGGCGCAGTTCCTGGCGGATCGCCACCAGCTCAAAACTCGCTTCGAGCGGGGGTTTGCCCAGGTCGCTCGCCAGGGCTTCGAGCACGGCTGCTTGGTGGCCCTGGAGCAGGGCTTCGAGCCGGTCGAGTTGCTGCAGGCGCCAGGCCAGGGGCCGGGTGAGGCCCTGGCTCACCGGCTCCCGCATGGTCGAGAGGGAGAGGGAAGGATTCATCGGCAGGGGCCAGGCCAGGACCGCAGGTTGTCCTACAGCCAGGTGGGGCCCTCCAGGTTGGCGTAGGCCTGGCGGTAGGCGTGGCGAATCGCGGCGATCAGCTCCTGCACGGCGGGCTGCTCCAGCAGCTCCTGGTGCACGAGCACCAGATCCACTTCCGCCATCCCGCTTGCGAGCGGCAGCGGCTGGAGCGGCTGCTCAGCGGCCACGGCCTGGCGGCTGATCGGAGTGGTGGCCAGCACTTCGCCGCCCTGCAGCTGACCCTCCCAGGCCGCAGGGCTGTAGCTGTGCAGCGTGACTGCCCGGGCCTCCAGGCCCAGTCGCTCCAGGCAGCTGCTCTGCACGGGGAAGGGATCCGGGCGCGCACTCAGCACAGGGGTGCCGGCCAGCTCCTCCAGCTTCAGGGCTGGTCGGCTCTGCAGGGCATCGCCGACCAGGGTCGCCAGCTCAAGTGGCTGTTGCACCAGACCGACGGCGGCCCAGTCGCCGAAGCGGAAGGGAAAGCGGCTGTCCTCCCAGCCCGGCGGGAGGAGGTCGAGTCCGCGCACCACGGCCACATCAATCACCCGCCGCTGCAGGAGCTCGAGGGTGCGGCGCTCACCGAACCACCAGCGCGGCAGCGGTCGGCTGCCCTCTATCTGAGTGAGGGCCTGGCCATTCCAGGGGTGGCCGAGCCACTGCAGGTGTTCGATGCCACGGCTGAGGCGCAGCAACTGGGCGGCCTGACGCAGGGCCTGCAGCACCTCCTGGTTGCGGTGGGCGCTGTAGATGCCCCCGGTCTTTCGGAAGCCGAGATCCAGGCAACGGCTCACATGGCGATAAATCCGGGAGACTGAGCTCTGGTCGCAGCGATTCCACTGGGCCACCTCGTTGGTGCTGGGGTTGATCTCCAGCAGGTCCACGATCGGCAGGCCATCGATGAGGATGTCGCGCATGGGAGCGGCGTCGGAAGTCCTCCT
The DNA here is from genome assembly GCA_016882525.1 of Cyanobacteria bacterium M_surface_10_m2_119. Taxonomy (GTDB): domain Bacteria; phylum Cyanobacteriota; class Cyanobacteriia; order PCC-6307; family Cyanobiaceae; genus NIES-981. The sequence goes on from VGPU01000042.1 coordinate 10,936, forward strand.
GACGAGCACCGTATGCAGCGCGATCCTCCGGACTCCACGCGCCTACCCACTACTGGGTAAGCCTGAGTCCGGGGCGTCGGTTGTTCCCGGTAGGGCGTCGGCGGGTGGCGGGGCGGCCTCCAGGGGGAACTCGAGCTGTACCGAGGCGCCCCCCAGGCGGGCAGAGCGGCCCAGGTGCACGCTGCCGCAGTGGTTCTCCATGGTGGTCTGCACCACAAACAGGCCGAGGCCGCTGCCCCGGGCCTTGCCGGTCTCCAGCGGGTTCAGAGCCGTATCGGGGTCGGCGAAGCCGGGGCCGTCGTCGTCGATGCTCAGGCGCAGGCAGGCCTGATCGCCGGCCTCCGGTCCCGTTTCCTCGCCTGTTCCCTCGCCCCCCTCAGGCCTGTTTCGGTGGCCGTGGTCCAGGGTCACGAGGATGGTGCCTCCCCTCGGTTGGCTGTCCAGGGCCTCCTGGGCGTTGCGCAGCAGATTCACCACGGCGATCTGGATCTGGGCCGCATCACCCTGAATCGGAGCGGGCTGGTCGAGCCCCTCGCTGAGCACCTCCACGGCCGCGTTCCCCAGGCTGGGGCGCATGTAGAGGAGGGCACTACGCACCACCGCACAGAGATCGAGCGTCTGGTGTCGCGTCTGCACGTTGCGCAGCAGGCTGCGCATCTTCTCGATGGTGAGCACCACCCGCTCCGCTTCAGCGCTGATGGTCTGGAGCGCTTCGACCAGCGTGGCCGGCAGATCGGGCTGGCCGCGCTGCAGCAGCAGCTTGCAGTGGAGCAGGAGTGTGCTCAGCGGCAGGTTGATCTCGTGGGCCACAGCGGCGGCCTCCAGGCTGCTGCGCAATTTGCTCTGCAGCACCAGCACCGTCTGGGCATCCTTCAGGCGCTCCCGCTCCAGGGCCTCCCCGAGCCGCTGCTGGGCCTGGCGAATGGCCGTCAGGTCGAGGTAGGCCTCGACCAGGGCGTCATCCAGGGCGCAGCTGAACACCATCACCGGCAGCGTTTGCCCGTCCCCGCGCCGGAGACGGATTTCCAGGCCCGGCGCCAGTCCTGCGGCCGAGGTGTCCAGCACCTGCTGGCGCCGCTGCTGCCACAGCGCCTGCTGTTCGGAATCCGCACAGTTCCAGTCGGGGCGGAGCGTCTGCTGGTAGGCCTGGTTGATGAAGCGCAGGGGCCAGTCGCTGCGCCGTTCCATCACGGCAATGGGCACGGGTAAGCCATCCAGCAGGCGGCGCAGGCTGGCCTCCTGTCGCCCCAGTTGATCCACCAGGGTGCTGAAACTGGTGCCCAGATCCTCGATTTCTGCGGCGCAGTCCCCCCCGAACCGGGGCAGAACCAGGCCGGCCGGTTCACCCGCGCGCAGGCGGTTGCTGGCTTCCCGGCTGCTCTGGCGCAGGTCCTCCAGCGGGGCGAGTAACCAGGTGATGGTGCAGCGGGTGAGCAGCACGGCGCCACCGATCGCGCCCAGGCTGAGCCCCAGGCTCAGCAGCAGGTAGGCCTGACTGCTGGCCATCGCCTGGTCCGTGGGGGTGGCCGTGAGCAGGAGCCAGTTGAGACCTTCCGCCTTTCCCCAGGGGTGCAGGTCGAGCAGGTAGGTGGTGCTGCCGACGCGCACGCTCCTGGCCGGTGGCTGGGGGGGCACGGAACGGTGGAGGTGGAGATCGCCCTTGCCCGCCTGGGTTGGGGCCTGAAAGAACTGGTCCCGGGCCGCCCGCACCACGGGATCACGCAGCTGGTCGATGCGGGCACGCCGCAGGCTGTCCCCCTTCCCCAGGAGGGTGAGGTCGCTGCGGGAGCTGGCGACCACCATGCCGTTGGGTTCGAGAATCAGCGCCAGCCCGCCGCTGTCGCGCCACACCTGCGCCAGCCAGGTGCTGAGCTGGCTGATCACGAAGTCGACGCCGATCACCCCCCGCAGCTCGTTCCCGGGGCCCGTGATCGGCTGGTTGTAGGAGATGGCGAAGACCTCAGGATTGTCTTCCCACTGGTAGATCGAACTCCAGGTGGGTTTGCCGGCCTTCACCGTCTCGGTGTACCAGGGCTCCTGATGGGTGGCGGTCATTCCGGGGATCACCTCCAGCAGTGCACCGCGGCGTCCTTTCGCATCGAGGGCATAGATCGCCAGCTTGCCGCGGCCGACCGGCCCCGTTTCCGAATCCTCATTGAGCACCAGGGTGCCGTCGTCGCGCCGTTCCACCCCCAGGAACTCCCCGCGGGTGCTGCCCCAGTTGATGTAGCCCACGGGGTACAGCTGCATCTGGCGCCAGAAGCGCTTCCCCAGGACATCAAAGTCGCCCAGGTCGAGCTCGCCCTGCTCGATGGCCAGTGCATTGAGACGGTTGATCAGCAGGGGGGCCTGGAGCTGCTGGGAGAGGGCATCCGAGAGGTTGGTGATGGCGTTCTGCTGGCGCATGGCCTGGGCCAGCTCCAGGCCGCTGCGCCGTCCCGCCACCCAGCTCAGCCCCCCCACCGCACCGCCCACCATCAGCAGCGGAGGGCGGTGGCGAGCACCAGCCGATTGCCGAGCTGCCGATTCCAGGCCATCGGCAGGCGCAGAAGGCCTCTCATGGGCGTTTCTGATGCTGCTTGAGATGCAGGGCCGCGAAGCGCACCAGCTCGGCCCCGCTGCGCCCCAGCCGGCGGGTGATCGCCTTGCGGTGGGTTTCCACCGTGCCGAGGGAGAGACCTGTCTGCTGGGCGATCTCCTTGTTGCTGCAGCCCTTGCCGATCAGCTCGAAGATCTCCTGTTGCCGGGGGGTGAGGGTGCGGGGGGCCGGGCTGCCGGGGCCCACGGCGGGCAGGCTGCTCTCCAGCACGCGCTGCAGGCTCTCGTAGGTCGCGGTCTTGTCAACAACACCGAGCAGCATGGGCTCCAGCTCCGGCGGGCAGACGAAACTGGCGGCCTGCGCCGACAGCACCAGGGCTCTGGCCAGGGGATTCGCCAGTTGCAGGAAGCGAAGAAGTTCCGTGCCAACCCCATCCGGCAGGGCCAGGTCGACGATCAGCAGGTCGGGGCGGTGGGCGCGGATGGCCTGCAGGCCGGAGTGCGCATCCGCGGCCGTGCCGACCAGCTCGAGCCAGTCGTAGCTCTCGAGCATCTTGGCGAGCAGCTGCAGAAACATCACCTGGTCTTCCACGATCAGGCAACGCTGCAACGCCATTGGCGCCTCCCTGGCCCTGCCCGTTCGCTGCGGGCTCTGGTGGCATTCTCCCTCCGGCGCCATGGTTCGGGGCCGATCTGTCACAGCTGGAGAGGCTGACGCCGCAGCGTTCTATTTGTCAGAGTTGACAGGCAAGCCCCTGGGTGCCGATTGGGATGTCCGAGCTGTTTCGCCCATTCCGCGCACCCGGCGGTGAACGGCGGAGTGGGCGGGATCGCCGGGGCAAGCCGCGTCGGGCCTACGAGCGGCGGGCCATGCTGATGGGGCCCGGCGCCCTGCTTGGGCGACTGCTGGTGGAATCGTAAGGCGCCTGGCCGTGCAAGGTGTGGGACCTGGGCCAGGGGGGAACCTGTGTGTTCACCCAGGAACCTGTGTGTTCACCCAGGAGGAGGTGGACGTTGCGGCCAACCTGCCGGTGCAGCTCGAGTTGCGCTGCAGCTACGAAGGCGCGGTCTACCCGTTCCTGGCGGTGGTGGCCTGGACCGCCCAGGAAGGGGTGACCACGTTCGTGGGTCTGGCCTTTGTGGAGCCGGTGGAGGAAGGGCCGTTTTTCGATCGGTATTTCCTGCCGTATCTCTGAACGGGGAGGTCCCTGCGCGTCGGCATCAGGCTCCTCCGCGCTCAGAACGACGTCCCTCTCGGGGGGATGAACCGGCTGCCCGGATGCGAGGCGCCTGAGCCTGTTGTATCAATGAAAAAGTAGCATTCCCATGATCTGGGAATGACTTTGGGGGTGAAGATGAAGCCCTTGACGAGACTTGAACTCGTGACCTCTCCCTTACCAAGGGAGTGCTCTACCGCTGAGCTACAAGGGCGTGTGGAAGGTGGGCCGGGCTGGATTTGAACCAGCGTAGGCAGAGCCAGCGGATTTACAGTCCGCCCCCATTAACCACTCGGGCACCGACCCGAACCACACCCCAAGACGTTACCAGCCGGTGGGTCTGCCCCCGCCCTGCTCCTTACGATCGGCGCAGTGGTGGCCGCTGGACGGCCCAGGCCCATGCACGTGCTGCTGCTGAATGGCCCCAATCTCAACCTGCTGGGCCAGCGGGAGCCGGGGCTCTACGGCTCCCAGACCCTGGAGGGCATCGAGGCCGACCTGGCCCGCCAGGCCGCCGATCTGGGGGTGACCCTCGAGTGCTTCCAGAGCAACCATGAGGGAGTTCTCATCGATCGCATCCAGGCCGCCCGCGGTCGGGTGGACGGCATCCTGATCAACGCAGGGGCCTACACCCACACCTCGATCGCCCTGCGGGACGCCCTGCGCGGGGTGGCCATCCCTTACGTGGAGCTGCACCTGAGCAACGTGCATGCCCGGGAGCCCTTCCGCCATCACTCCTACCTGGCCGATCAAGCCCTGGGCGTGATCTGCGGCTTCGGGGCGGCGAGCTATGGCCTGGCCCTGCGGGGGCTGGTGGGGAGGCTGCACGAGGCCACGACCGGAGGGCGCGGATGAGCGGGCCGGTGCTATCCCCCCCGGCAGAGGGGCTGGAGAATCCCATCGCCCGGGTGAAGTGGCTGCTGGCACCAAGCAGCCGGGCCTGGCTGGAGGCGGCTGTGGCCCGGAGCGATCTGTTGTTGATCGACCATGCCCACTGCGAACGCAAGGCTGCCGGCGTGGCCCTGCAGCTGATGTTCCGCTACCCGAGTGACCGGGGCCTGGCCGAAGCTCTCAGCCCCCTGGCCCGCGAAGAACTGGAGCATTTCGAACGGGTGCTGGAGCTGCTGGAACGGCGCGGCATCGCTCTGCGCCCGCTGGCGGCGCCCGCCTATGGGGGCACCCTCGCGGCGGCGGTGCGGCGGCAGGAGCCCCAGCGACAGCTGGATGCCCTGCTGGTGGCCGGCCTGATCGAAGCCCGCAGCCATGAGCGCATGGCCCTGCTGGCCGCCCATGCTCCCGATCCCCAGCTCTGCGAGCTCTATGGCGAGCTGCTGGCCAGTGAGGCCCGCCATTTCGGCCTCTACTGGGTGCTGGCCGAAGAGCGGCACGGTCGTGCGGCCACGGTAGAGCGCCTGCAGCAGCTGGCGCAGCAGGAGGTGGAGGCCCTCAGAGGACCTGTATCCGCCGGTGAGGCGCTGCGCATGCATACCCCAGGAGTGGATCAGGGCGCCACGGCCTGCAGCTGATCCAGCAGCGGGTACCCCTGGGCAATCGGGTCTCCGGTGAACTGGGCCACCCACCCCTCGGGGTTGTGGAAGAAGCGCAGGGCGCAGAACTGGGGTTCCGGTCCCATGTCGAACCAGTGGCGGGTGCCGGCGGGCACCGCGATCCAGTCGTCGGCCTGGCAGATCACCTGCAGCACCTCATCGCCGATGTGCAGGCAGAAGAGGCCCCGACCTTCCACGAAGAAGCGCACTTCGTCTTCACTGTGGACATGCTCGGCGAGAAATTTGCCGCGCAGGGCCTCGCGATCTGGGTGGTCTGGGTTGAGGCGGATGGCATCGACCGTGGGATAGCCCCCTTCGCTCTGCACGCGCTTCACCTCATCCGCATAGGCGGCGAGGATCTCGGCCTCGGCGGCGCCGGTAGGCAGGGCTGCGCGCGCGGGCCAACGCTGGAAGCGGATCCCGCGGCTGGCCAGCTCCTCGGCGATGAGCTCTCCATCACTGGTGATCAGCTCGGGCATCCGCTGAAGGTGGTGCCCTGGCAGAGCCGCGGAACGGGAGCTGGCATGGTGCCGGTAGATGGCAAGCAGACTCATGGCGCTGGCGCCTCCCTTCTCCAACCTAGGCAGGGCCCCCGCCGGATCGTCGTGCGGCCTCACCTTCGTGAGTGTGGGGCCGGGGGATCCGGAGCTGCTCACGGTGGCTGCGGTGCGGGCGATCCAGGCCGCGGCCGTGGTTGCCTATCCGGTGGCGCGGGAGGGGGCTGCCGGCATGGCCGCCACGATTGCGGGCCCCTGGATTCACGCCGACCAGCGGCGGCTTCCGCTGCTGTTCCCGATGGTGACCGAAGCGTCCCCCCGCATCGCCGCCTGGCATGCCGCCGCCGATGCCCTGGCGGCCGAGGTGGCCGGGGGTGCGGCCGTGGTGCTGTTGTGCGAGGGCGATGGCTCGCTGTTTGCCAGCAGTTCCTACGTGCTGCTGGCCCTGCGCCAGCGCCATCCGGCATGCCCTATCCAGCTGATTCCGGGGGTGCCAGCCGCCTGTGCTGCTGCCGCAGCGGCGTCTGGCGTGGGGCTGGCCTGGCCATTGGCGCTGCAGAGCGAGGGGTTGTTGATTCGCCCCACCCCTGGAACGCCTGCTGAGCTGAAGGTCCTGCTGGCACAGGCGGCTGCCAGCGGCACGGTGCTGGCCCTGCTCAAGCTCGGCCACCGCTGGGCCTGGGTGAGGCCGCTGCTGGCTGAGCGCGGCCTGCTCGCCGGAGCCCTGTTCGCCCAGCGGGTGGGCTGGCCTGACCAGCTGGTCGCCCCGGCGGCGGCGGTGCCCGCCCAGAAACAGCCCTACTTCTCGCTGTTGCTGGTGCGCCAGGGCTGGCCGGAGGTCTTGCCGTGAGGGAAGACCTGCAGGCGATTCACAGCCCCATTTGAGCCTGCTCCAGCAAGGCCAGGGCCTCGGCAGGAGTGGGGGCCCGCATCAGGGCGTGGCGCAGCTGGGGGGCGCCGGCGAAGCCGGTGCAGGTCCAGCTCAGGTGCTTGCGGGCGATCAGCAGGCCGTGGTCGCCCTTGGCGGCCACCAGGGCGCGCAGCTGCTCGGCGGCCAGGGCCAGCTTCGCGGCGGCGCCGGGGGTGGGCGGGATCGGGCGGCCGCTGAGGGCGGCATCGATCTGGCCCACCAGCCAGGGGGCGCCCATGGTGCCCCGGCCCACCATCACCCCGTCGGCGCCGGTCTGCGCCAGGCAGCGCCTGGCGTCCTCGGGGCTGTTGATGTCGCCGTTGGCGATCACTGGGATCGAGAGCGTGTGTTTCACGGCGGCGATGGCGCTCCAGTCGGCATGGCCCTTGAAGCCCTGCTCGCGGGTGCGGCCATGCAGGGTGAGCAGCTGGGCGCCGGCGGCCTCCAGCTGGCGGCACCAGGTGATCGCGGCCGCGGCGGTGGCCCGGGCCTCTCCCCCGCCGGCCAGGCCGCCTCCGCACCAGCCCAGCCGCGTCTTCACGGTCACCGGGATCGCCACGGCCGCGGCGACGGTCTCCACGATGCGGGCCGCCAGCTCGGGATCGCGGATCAGGCCGCTGCCGCCCCCCTTCCTGGCGATCTTCTTCACCGGGCAGCCCATGTTGATGTCGATCAGATAGGCGCCGGCGGCCTCGGCGCGGCGGGCCGCCTCGGCCATGGCGGCGGGACGGTGATCGAACAGCTGCACGCCGATCGGCCCGGCCTCCTCCGCCAGCTCCTCCACCTTCTGGCGGCCGTGGCCCAGCTCCAGGCTGGTGGCGTTCACCATCTCGGTGAAGAGCAGCGCGTCGGGCGCCCAGCGCCGCACCAGGCCGCGGAAGATGCGGTCGCTCACCCCCGCCAGCGGCGACTGCAGCACGCGGCAGCGCAGGGCGCGGGGGGTGCCGTGGCCGGCCAGTTGCAGGGCCTCAGGCCAGCCCACAGCTCCTGGAGCTCCCCCGGGTGGGCACTCGGTGGGGGCTGGCGGGAGCGGCATGGCCGAGTGGAAGCAGGGTGGAAACGTTCGGGAAAAGGATCTTTAGGGTGCAGGCATCCGATCCGTAGCGGGCACGATGACCTTCAGCACCGTGTTTCACGAGCTGGCCGCCATCCTGATGCTGGCCGGGGTGATCGGCGTGGTGGCGCTGAAGCTGCGCCAGCCGCTGATCATCGGCTACATCGCGGCCGGCATCCTGGTGGGCCCGGCGGCGCTCAACTGGGTGTCCGGCGGGAGCGAGCTGAAGCTGCTCTCCAGCGTGGGCATTGCGGTGCTGTTGTTTGTGGTGGGCCTCAAGCTCGACGTGGGCCTGATCCGCTCGGTGGGGCCGGTGGCCCTGGCCACGGGCCTGGGCCAGATCGTGTTCACCTCCCTGTTCGGCCTTCTGATTGCCCTCGGGTTGGGCTATGCGGCGGTGCCGGCGCTCTACATCGCCGTGTGCCTCACCTTCTCCAGCACGATCATCATCGTGAAGCTGCTCTCCGATAAGCGGGAGATCGATTCCCTGCACGGCCGCATCGCCGTGTGCCTCACCTTCTCCAGCACGATCATCATCGTGAAGCTGCTCTCCGATAAGCGGGAGATCGATTCCCTGCACGGCCGCATCGCCGTGGGCTTTCTGGTGGTGCAGAACATCGCCGTGATCCTGGCGATGATCCTGCTCACCTCGTTCAACCTGGAAGGGGGCGGAGGGATCGCCGGCCAGGCGATCCGGCTGCTGCTCGTGGGCAGCGCCTTCGTGCTTGGCACCGCGGCCACCATGCGCTGGGTGATGCCGCCGCTGCTGGGCCGGCTGGCCCAGAACCAGGAACTGCTGGTGCTGTTTGCCGTGGCCTGGGCGGTTGGACTGGCGGCCCTGGCCGACGTGGTGGGCTTCAGCAAGGAGGTGGGCGCCTTCCTCGGCGGGGTGTCGATCGCCTCCACCGCCTACCGCGAGGCGATCGCCTCCCGGCTCACGGGTCTGCGTGATTTCCTGCTGCTGTTCTTTTTCATCGACCTGGGCTCTGGCCTGAATGTGTCGGCCGCCGGCCTGCAGCTCGGCCCCGCCCTGGTGCTCTCCGTTTTCGTGCTGGTGGGCAACCCGCTGATCGTGGTGGCGATCATGGGGGCGATGGGCTACCGGCGTCGCACCGGACTGCTGGAGGGCCTCACCGTGGCCCAGATCTCGGAGTTCTCGCTGATCCTGGCGGCCCTGGGCCTGCAGCTGGGCCAGCTGGGAGAAGGGGAGGTGAGCCTGATCACCTTGGTGGGGGTGATCACCATTGCCCTCTCCACCTACATGATCCTGGGCTCGGAGCGGCTCTACCGCTGGCTGAAGGAACCGCTGCGCCTGTTCGAGCGGGCCACCCCCTTCAGTGAACTGGGCGGCAGCACCAGCGGGCCGGCGCGGGTGGATGTGATCCTGCTGGGCCTGGGCCGGTTCGGCAGCGCCATCCACCG
>VGPU01000043.1 GCA_016882525.1 Cyanobacteria bacterium M_surface_10_m2_119
TCGATCCGATCTGCGCCCTGCAGGCGGCAATGGAGGGCTACCGCGTCGTACGTCTCGACGACGTGGTGCGCGATGTGGACATCTTCGTGACCGCCACCGGCAACTTCCAGGTGATCCGCCACGAGCACCTGATCCAGATGAAGGATCAGGCGATCGTGTGCAACATCGGCCACTTCGACAACGAGATCGATGTGGCGTCGCTCAAGCAATACCCCTGGGACAACATCAAGCCCCAGGTGGATCACATCACCCTGCCCAGCGGCAACAAGATCCTGCTGCTGGCCGAGGGCCGGCTGGTGAACCTGGGCTGTGCCACCGGCCACCCCAGCTTCGTGATGAGCAACTCCTTCACCAACCAGGTGCTCGCCCAGATCGAACTGTTCACCAAGGGCGACCAGTACGCCAACGAGGTGTATGTGCTGCCCAAGCACCTCGACGAGATGGTGGCCCGCCTCCACCTCGAGAAGATCGGTGCCAGGCTCACCGAGCTCACCGCCGAGCAGGCCGCCTACATCAACGTGCCGGTGGAAGGTCCCTACAAGCTCGAGCACTACCGTTACTGAGTGCTGCTGCCACCGGGTGCCTGGCGGTGCCCGGTGGCAGTTCGGTGCCGGGGCGAGGAGTTCCTCCAGGCCAACCTCGCCCCACCAGCCAATCACCACTGAGAAAGCCCCGTCAGCTTTGCCGAGCGGGGCTTTTTGTTTGCCAGCGCCCTTGCGACGGAAGCCCTACGGCTCCGGACGCCCGGCCCCACCAGCGCATCTCAGCGCAAGCGCCCGCTCAGAACGGCACTTCCTCCTCGCTGGGTTCGCCGCCGAAACCGCCGCCGCCGCCGAAGCCCCCTGCTTCCGCGTCACGCTTCGAGCCCAGCAGCTCCAGCCGGTCCACGCGGATCACAGGCTTGCTGCGCTCTTCGCCGGAAGCGCGGTCGGTCCAGCGGTCGAGCTTGAAGCTGCCGATGATGCCCAGCAGGGAACCCTTGCGGACGTAGTCGGCGGCCACCTGGGCCTGCTTGCCCCAGATCTCCAGGTTGAACCAGTCGGGCTCGTCGTCGCGGCTGCGGCGATTCACCGCCAGCGTGAGGTTGGCCACCACGCTGCCCGACTCGAAATAGCGCACTTCCGGATCGCGTCCGGCGCGGCCGACCAGGGTGATGGAATTGACGCCCATGGCGGATCTCCTCTCTGTATTGGATCAATGATGCGGCACCCCTCGGGGCGCCACCGTTGATCCAGTTCCACCCTCAGGGCCGGCTGTCACACCCCCCCTATGATTCGGCGCTTGCCGGCCGGATTGTCCGTCGTGTTTTTTCGTCGTTTTCAGTTCTCCCGCGATATCGGCATCGACCTGGGAACGGCCAACACCCTGATGTACGTGTCCGGCAAGGGCATCGTGCTCCAGGAACCGTCTGTGGTGGCCCTCGATCTGGAGAAGGGAGTGCCCCTGGCGGTGGGTGATGAAGCCAAGCTGATGCTCGGCCGCACCCCCGGCAACATCCGGGCGGTACGCCCCCTGCGCGATGGCGTGATCGCCGATTTCGACGCGGCCGAGCAGATGATCAAGACCTTCATCCAGAAGGGCAATGAGGGCCGCGGCATCGTCGCCCCTCGGCTGGTGATCGGCATCCCCAGCGGCGTCACCGGGGTGGAGCGCCGGGCCGTGCGCGAGGCCGGCCTGGCCGGCGCCCGGGAGGTGCACCTGATCGATGAGCCGGTGGCGGCCGCCATCGGTGCCGGTCTGCCGGTCACCGAGCCCGTGGGCACGATGATCGTGGACATCGGTGGTGGCACCACCGAGGTGGCCGTGCTGTCACTCGGCGGCACCGTGCTGAGCGAGTCGGTGCGGGTCGCCGGTGACGAGCTCAGCGACGCCATCGGCGTCTACCTCAAGAAGGTGCACAACCTGGTGGTGGGTGAGCGCACCGCTGAAGACATCAAGATCCGCATCGGCTCCGCCTTCCCGGACGATGGCCACGACGAGACCTCGATGGACGTGCGCGGGCTGCACCTGCTCTCGGGTCTGCCCCGCACCATCAACGTGCGTGCCGGGGACATCCGCGAGGCGATGGCCGAGCCCCTCAACGTGATCGTGGAGGCGGTGAAGCGCACCCTGGAGCGCACGCCCCCCGAGCTGGCCGCCGACATCGTCGACCGCGGCATCATGCTCGCCGGCGGCGGCGCCCAGGTGCGCGGCATCAGCGATCTGATCAGCCACGAGACCGGCATCCTCACCCACGTCGCCGAGGATCCCCTGCTCTGTGTGGTGCAGGGTTGCGGCATGGTGCTGGAGGACTACAAGCGGCTCGAGCGGGTGCTGGACACCCCTGACTTCGTGCGTCAGATCGCCTGATCCCGATGGCGATGTCGGGCCGCAGGCTCCGCCTACCGCCCCTCCGCCTGGTGAGGGCCGCCTGGCCCTGGCTGGCCGTGCTCCTGGCCTTTGCGGCCGTGCGCCTGAGCAAGGGGGCGTTTGTGCTCGATGCCTATGCCTTGCTCTCTCGGCCCTTCTGGCCAGGCACGGCCCAGTCGGAGTGGCTGCGCTCGGCCCAGCAGTTCGACCGGCAGACGCGGTTGCAGCAGCTGGAGGCCGACAACCGCCGCCTGCGGGGCTTGCTGGATCTGGATCGGGCGGGGGTCTCCCTCGTGAGCGCGCCGGTGATCTCCCGCCAGGCCCAGGGCTGGTGGCAGCAGCTGGTTGTTGGGCAGGGCAGTCTCCAGGGGGTGGCCCCCGGGGATGCGGCGCTCGGCCCTGGGGGTCTGCTGGGACGGGTGGCCAGCGCCACCCCTTCCACCGCCACGGTGCTGCTGCTCACCGACCCTGCCAGCCGCGTCGGCGTCTGGGTGGGCCGAGTCCAGCACCACGGCCTGTTGGTGGGCGTGGGCACGCCCCGGCCTGTGCTGCGCTTCATCGAGCAGGACGTGGGGGTGCGGCCCGGGGATGTGGTGACCACCTCCCCGGCCAGCACCCTGCTGCCCCCCAATCTCACGGTGGGGGTCGTGCAGAGCGTGAACGAACGGGCCGTGCCGGCGCCGGAGGCCGTGGTGCAACTGGCGGCTCCGGTGGATGCGGTCGATTGGGTGCAGGTGCGGGTGCAGCGGCCGTGAGTTCTCTCGTGCGCCAGCGCTGGACCCTGGCCACGGCCCTGCTGATGCCCCTGCTCGTGCTGGCGTCGCCGGCCCCCCTGCAGCTGGCCGGTGTGCCCCCCAGCTGGGCCGTGCTCTGGCTGTTGCCCTGGGCCCTGGTGGATGGGCCCCTCTCGGGTGCCCTGGCGGGGCTGGCCCTCGCCCTGGTGCTCGACGGCCTGCATCCAGGGCCCCTCACCCAGGTGCCGGTGCTGGTGGTGCTCGGCTGGTGGTGGGGGCGGCTGGGCCGCAAGGCACCGCCGCTGGAGCGCAGTTTCAGCCTGGGCCTGCTGGCCCTCCTGGGGGCGGCGCTGCTGGGGGGTTCCCTGTGGCTGCAGCAGCTCTGGTGGGGAGAGGTGAATGCGGCCGCCCTGCACACCCTGCTTGCCCAGACCCTGCTCACCGGGTTGCTGGCCCCCCTGGTCTGTTCCCTGCAGCTCCTGCTCTGGCGACAGCTGGCGCCGGGCCTGCGCAGCTGATCGCCATGCCCCTTGCTCCCCAAGCCGTGTTTCCTGCGCTCTCCCGTCGCGAGCTGATGCGTCTGCTGGCCCTGGGGGGCGGGGCCGCCGCCCTGGCCGCCTGCGGCCAGCGCCCTGGGGCTGGCGATGGCCGTCGGGAGCTCAACGTCTGGACCCTCGATCTGGCCCCCCGCTTTGCGGGCTATCTCCAGGCGGTGATCGCCGCCTGGGAGGCCGACCATCCCGGGGTGCGCGTGCGCTGGACCGATGTGCCCTGGAGTTCGGTGGAGCGCAAGCTGCTGGCGGCGGTGTTTGCGCGCACCGCCCCCGACCTGGTGAACCTCAATCCCCCCTTCGCGGCCAACCTGGCCAGCAAGGGTGGGCTCGCCGATCTCACCCCCCTGCTGCCCCCCCAGGCTGCCGACCAGTACCTGCCGTCGATCTGGGAGGCCGGGCGCCAGGGTTCCTCCCAGTTCGCCCTGCCCTGGTACCTCACGGCCCGGATCAGCATGGTGAACGGCCGCCTGCTTGAGGAGGCCGGCTATGCCCAGCCCCCCCGCCGCTGGCGCGATGTTCCCGCCTTCGCCGAAGCGGTGCGCCGGCGCACCGGGCGCTACGCCCTGTTCATGACGGTGGTGCCCGACGATTCCGCTGAGCTCCTCGAGACCCTGGTGCAGATGGGGGTGCAGCTGCTCGATGACCAGCGGCGTGCCGCCTTCAACACCCCTGCGGGCAGACGGGCCTTTGCCTTCTGGAGTGATCTGTATCGCCGGGGTTTGCTGCCCCGGGAGGTGGTGAGCCAGGGCTACCGGCGCGCCATCGAGCTCTACCAGTCGGGGGATCTGGCCCAGGTGGCCACCGGTCCGGATTTCCTGCGCAACCTCCAGACCAATGCCCCCGGGGTGGCGGCCCGCACCCGGCCCTATCCACCGATCACCGGAGATGATGGGGCTGCCAACGTGGCCGTGATGAACCTGGTGGTTCCCCGCCAGAGCGCCATGGCCGCCGAGGCGGTGAGCTTCGGGCTCTTTCTCACCAACGCCAGCAACCAGCTCACGTTCGCCAACGAGGCGCGGGTGCTGCCCTCGGCCCGAGCGGCCCTGCAGTCGCTGGAGCAGGCGCTCAGCCGCTCCCTGCCCGCCGATCCGGCGGCGCGCCTTGTGGAGCAGGCCCGCCTGCTTTCGGCCACCACCCTGGGCCGAGCCCGGGTGCTGGTGCCGGCCATTCCGGGGGTCAAACGGCTGCAGGCGATCGTCTACACCCAGCTCCAGCGCGCCATGCTCGGCCAGGTGAGCAGTGATCGTGCCCTAGGGGAGGCGGAGCAGGAGTGGAACCGCTACGCGGCAGCCCGCTGGTCCTGAAACAGCGCGCTACCAGGCCGCTAGCAGCCCTGGAGTCTTTTGTCTGTTTCCGCAGAAAAGCTTAAATCTGCCGGAAACGGCCTTCCTGAGGGCGTTTCTGGGGATGACCGCTGGGCAAGTTGAGGGGTAAGGTTGCGATTCTTCACCCTGCTGGCGCTTCGCCCATGCCCTCTGCGGACATGTCGACCCCGCCGGCTGAGCCGAAAGCCACCCTGCTGGTCGTCGACGACGAGGCCGCGGTTCGGCGGGTTCTGGTGATGCGCCTGCAGCTGGCCGGGTATCGGGTCGTGTGCGCTGAAGACGGCGAGGAGGCCCTCACCCTGTTTCACCAGGAGCAGCCCGACCTGGTGGTGCTCGACGTGATGCTCCCCAAGCTCGATGGCTTCGCCGTCTGCCGGCGGCTGCGGGCTGAATCCTGCGTGCCGATCATCTTTCTCTCGGCCCTGGATGCCATCGCCGAGCGGGTCTCCGGGCTTGATCTCGGGGCCGACGACTACCTGCCCAAGCCCTTCAGCCCCAAGGAGCTCGAGGCCCGCATCGCCACCATCCTGCGGCGGGTGGGCCGTGGTTCGGCCGGCAACGAGCCCCGCGAGGTCCCGAGCGGCAGCGGCGTGCTGCGGGTGGGCGATCTGGTGGTCGACACCAACCGCCGCCAGGTCACCCGCGACGGCGAGCGCATCGCCCTCACCTACACCGAATTCAGCCTGCTGGAGCTTCTGTTCCGCGAGCCGGGCCGGGTGGTGCCCCGGGCGGAGATCCTTGAGCAGCTCTGGGGCTACCCGCCGCGCCGCGCCGCCGACCTGCGGGTCGTGGATGTGTATGTGGCCCGCCTGCGCGGCAAGCTTGAGCCCGATCCCCGCAACCCCGAGCTGATCCTCACCGTGCGGGGCACTGGCTATGCCTCCCAGCGCATGGGCGACGGCGGCATGGCCGCTGCGGTGGGCTGAGGAGCTGCCGCTGAGCGGAGTCCGGTGTCGACCCGCGCTCCTGCAGGATGGCCGGCAGCTGAGCTGAATCGGTCCGTTGTCTGAGCTGCGCGAGACCCGCCTCGAGAAAGGCAAGGCCCTGGCGGCCCTTGGCCAGGGGCCCTATGCCCTGCGCTTCGAGCCCAGCCACCGCACCGCCGAGCTGCAGGCCGCCCACGCCGACCTGGCCAACGGCGAGGAGCGCGACGTGGCCGTGGCCGTGGCCGGCCGGGTGATGACGCGCCGGGTGATGGGCAAGCTCGCCTTCTTCACCCTGGCCGATGAGAGCGGCTCGATCCAGCTCTACATCGAGAAGGCCACCCTCTCCGGTTCGATGCCGGAGGATCCGGATGTCTTCGCTCATCTCACGTCTCTGGTGGACGCCGGCGATCTGATCGGTGTGCAGGGCACGCTGCGCCGCACCGACCGCGGCGAGCTGTCGGTGAAGGTGCTGCAGTGGACGATGCTCAGCAAGAGCCTGCAGCCCCTGCCTGACAAATGGCACGGCCTGGCGGACGTGGAGAAGCGCTACCGCCAGCGCTATCTGGATCTGATCGTCTCGCCCCACACCCGCGAAACCTTCCGGCGCCGCGCCCTGGCGGTGAGCACGATCCGCCGCTGGCTGGATGAGCGCGGCTTCCTGGAGATCGAAACGCCGGTGCTGCAGAGCGTGCCCGGCGGCGCCGATGCTCGCCCGTTCGAGACCCACCACAACGCCCTCGACCTCCCCCTCACCCTGCGCATCGCCACCGAGCTGCACCTCAAGCGGCTGGTGGTGGGCGGCTTTGAGCGGGTCTACGAGTTGGGCCGGATCTTCCGCAACGAGGGCATCAGCACCCGGCACAACCCGGAGTTCACCTCGATCGAGGTGTATCAGGCCTACGCCGACTACGGCGACATGATGGACCTCACCGAGCAGCTGATCGCCGAGGTGTGCCGGCAGGTGTGCGGCGGCACCACGCTCACCTACCAGGGCACCGACATCGATCTCACGCCCCCCTGGCGCCGGGCCACGATGCACGATCTGGTGCAGGAGGCCACCGGCCTCGATTTCACCAGCTTCACCGCCCGCGAGGAGGCCGCGGCGGCGATGCAGGCTCAGGGGCTGGAGGTGCCGGCCCTGGCGGATTCGGTGGGGCGCCTGCTGGTGGAGGCCTTCGAGCAGCGGGTGGAAGCCGATCTGATCCAGCCCACCTTCGTGATCGATTACCCGGTGGAGAATTCGCCCCTGGCCCGGGCCCACCGCAGCAAGCCGGGGCTGGTGGAGCGCTTCGAGCTGTTCATCGTGGGCCGCGAAACCGCCAATGCCTTCAGCGAGCTGATCGACCCGGTGGATCAGCGCCAGCGCCTCGAGGCCCAGATGGCCCGCAAGGCCGCCGGCGACGACGAAGCCCAGCAGGTGGACGAGGACTTCATCCAGGCCCTGGAGGTGGGCATGCCCCCCACCGGCGGCCTGGGCATCGGCATCGATCGGCTGGTGATGCTGCTCACCGACAGCGCCTCGATCCGCGATGTGATCGCCTTCCCCCTCCTGCGCCCGGAGACGCGGGACGCGACAGCCGGGGGCTGAGGGGCGCAATGGGATAATGGCTCCGGTAGGCAATCTCCCCCAACGGGGGCCCTGATTCCATGAGTGGCGAGCGCGTCGGATTTCGCTTCCAACATGCGGATGCGGTTGTGAAGCGCAACCCCCAGGGCCGCTCTCGCCGCGGCTGGGTGATGGAACCTGTGGAGCAGACCACGAGCCGGGGCACCAAGATGCCGGCGTATCGGATTCGCTGGCGTGACAGTGAGCGACCGGAAATCGTGCTCCAGCACATGCTGATCGCTGATCCCGACCCCACCCCGCCCCCGGAGGGGGTGAGCCTGGTTCCGCCCGCCCCCAAGGCCTGAACGCTCCCAAGCCCTGAGCTGCCGGGCCCGCTCAGCGCTGACCGTTCTGCTGCCGTCTGAGCTGCTCCAGGTCCTGCTCGGCTTCAAAGCTGGCCCAGGCCTGATCCAGGTCCTGCGCTGCGGCTCCTGTTGGCTTTTGGTCCGCAGTCGGCCCCCCATCGCCTGAGTGTGCGGACGGGGCGCCCAACCGCGCCAGTTCCTCCTCCACGGCCCGGAAGGTGGCCCCCAGCTCGCCGAGGGCCTGCCAGCGGTCCCGCCCCCTGGCCATCAGCTCGGCCACGTGGCTGTCGGCCCGCTGGGCCAGATCGGTTGCCCCTGCCGCGCGCGCGCGCTGCACCCGCTCCTGCCACTGGGCGATCTCCCGCGCCAGCGCCAGCAATTCGCTTCGGGTCTGCTCAGCACTGGTCTGCAGCTCCAGCCGGCGCCGCTTCAACCGGAGCTGCCGTTCCCGTTGCTCCTGCTGGTGCAACAGCTGTTCCTGGGCTGGATTGGCCCGCAGAAAGGCATTGAGCTGGGCTTCCAGCTGGTCCTCCAACTGGCTGAACCAGTCCGCGGCCCCACTCATGGCTGCACTCCGCTCATGGCTGCTCCGTGGGGGCTCGCGTGATCAGCGGTGCCTCGATCTCCTCCTGCAGGGGCGTGATCGCCGCCTCCCGGGAACGCAGCAGCAGCTGGGTGAGGCGCGCGATGCCCCCTTCCCCCAGGTTGTGCTGGGTGAGTTGCTCGAAGCTGGCGGCGTACAGCTCCTCCAGCCGCTGGATCAGCCCTTCGCGCACGGCGCGGACGGCCTGGCGTTGATCTTCCCTCGACATGGGCGCTGGCTCTGGCTCAGAGGAAGTCTGCCTGGGCCAGCAGATGGAGGGAGAGATCGCCCTCGCTGCCTTCGCCCGTCGCGCCGATCCCGGCGCTCCAGCGCCGCAGGGGCCGCCAGCCCGCCTCCGCCGCCAGGGCTGCAAATGATGCCGGGCTGTATTTGACGCTGTATTCCGTGATCAGCTCCTCGTTGGCCCGGAAGGCCCACTCCTGCCCGGCCAGGGGCACGGTCTGGTCGCAGCGGCTCACCAGCGCCATGGCGATCCGGCTGTGCTCCGGTTGCCAGCGGGCCCGATAGCTGAACCTGTCGGCCTGGAAGCCGCCCTCCAGGTCCCGGTTGAGCCGGGCCAGCAGGTTGAAGGCAAAGGCCGCCGACACGCCTGCGGCATCGTTGTAGGCCGCCTCCAGCCGCTCCACGGCCTTCGGCTGGTCGACGCCGATGAGCAGCAGGCCGCCCGGCCCGAGCAGCTGCCGCAACTGGCGCAGCAGCTGGCAGGTCTCGCCGCGGTCGAAATTGCCGATCGAGCTTCCTGGATAGAACCCCACCAGGGGTCGGTCGGCCAGCGCGGCAATCGGTGGCAGGCTGCTGGCACCGCCGTAGTCGCAGCACACGCCCAGCACCTGGGTGTGGGGGTGTTCCTTTTGCAGGCTGGTGCACGTGCTTGCAAGGGCGCTGTGGCTGATGTCGAGGGCCACATAGACTGGCGGGGCCAGGGCGGCCAGCAGGGGGCTGGCCTTGCGGGCGTTGCCGGCACCGAACTCCACGACGGCGCTGCCCTGGTGCCGGTCCGGCCCCGCTGCGGATGGCGTCTGCGCCTGTGCCAGGCGGATGGCTTCCGCGATCGCGTTGCCCTGGGTCTCCAGCAGGGCCACCTCCGTGCGGGTGAGGCTGTATTCGGGCTGCTCGCAGATCGCCTCGAACAGGCGGGATCCCTCCTGGTCGTAGAGCAGCCAGGCCGGTAGCTGGCGCGGTCGGCGGGCCATGCCTTCCAGCACCAGGGCTCGCATATCCGCCGGCTGGGGATGGAGATCAATCAGCTGCGGTGCGGCGGTTGTGACGCCGCCGGAGAGCCCGGCCATCAGGGGGCGCCCACCGCGCCGCCATCGCGGGCCAGCCGCACCCCGGCGGCCATCCAGCGGCTCGCTGGCGGGAAGAAGTTGCGATAGGTGGCCCGCCCATGGCCTTCGGGGGTGAGGTAGGCGCTCCCGCGCAGCACGAACTGGGAGGTCATGAACTTGCCGTTGTATTCACCCACAGCGCCGGCAGCGGGCCGAAAGCCCGGATAGGGCCGGTAGGGGCTGCCCGTCCACTGCCACAGCAGCCCGAAGGCCTGGGGCAGGGGCGTCGCCGTGGTGTTGCCCGGGGCGGAGGTCGTCACGGCCACCTCCCACTCCGACTCGCTGGGGAGCCGGGCCCCGGCCCAGCGGGCATAGGCATCGGCTTCAAACCAGCTCACGTGCCGCACCGGGGCCCTCGGGTGGCGGGGCTGCAGCCCGGCGAGGCTGAATTCCTCCTCGCCGCGCCAGTAGCGCGGGGTCTGCCAGCCTCGATGTCCGCAGACGGTCCAGCCCTCGCTCATCCAGAGCTCCGGTCGGCGGTAGCCGCCGTCGGCGATGAAGGCCTCCCATTCGCCGTTCGTCACCAGCCGTTCAGCCAGGGCGAACGGCTCCAGCCAGAGGCGGTGACGCGGGGCCTCGTTGTCGAAGTGGAAACTGCCCTCATGAGGGACCTCGCCTGGCACGCCAGCTCCCCTGGGGTCTGCCGGGTCGCCACCGGGATCGCCCTGGCTGGGATGGCCGATCTGCACCAGCCCCCCCGGCCAGTGGCGCCAGCCGCTGCCTTTGCCTTCCGCCCCATCGCTTGTGCTGCTGCCGGCCACCAGCCGCTCCTGCCAGAGGGCCTCGGGGCTGGTGCGGGCTCGGCAGTAGGCCGGCTCGAGGGGATTGCGGCTGAAGCCGTCGAGCAGGTCCATCAGCAGCAGTTCCTGGTGCTGCTGTTCGTGCTGCAGACCCAGCTCGAGCAGGGGCCAGACACAGGCCACCTCGGCCTGGGTCTGGCCGGCCAGGACCCGGGGCAGGTCGGCGAGGGCAGCGTCCACCCGTCGGCGCCAGGCCAGCACCTCGCCGATCGGGGGCCGGCTGAGCAGACCCCGCTCCGGCCGCGGGTGCCGGGCGCCGACGGCGTCGTAATAGCTGTTGAACACGTAGCTCCAGCCCTCCGGCGGGCCGGGGGCGGCCAGCTGCACGCCGGCGGCCCGCAGGGGGTTGAGCAGAAACTGCTGAAAGAACCAGGTGGTGTGCCCGAGGTGCCACTTGGGCGGACTGGCGTCGGCCATCCCCTGCAGGCAGAGGTCCTCCGGTTCCAGCGGCGCGATCAGGGCCTCGCTGTGCCGGCGCACGGCCAGCAGTCGCTCCAGCCATGGCTCCAGCCGCCCCCCCCCCTGATCCGGCTCCTTGGGATCCGGGCTGATCCGATCCGAGCGCATGGAATCCGGGCTCATGCGGCTGGACGACCCTTCCCGGACCTGACCTTAGGGAGCTTGCCTACGATCCCGCCAGGCAGTGGCCACGGCATGGGCGGGAACACGGGCACGATCACGGACGTGGGTAACCCGCTGGTGGGAATCACCCGCGGCTTCGTGGGGGCGGTGGGCCACACCCCCTTGATCCGTCTGCGGGCCCTCAGTGAGCTCACCGGCTGCGAGATCCTCGGCAAGGCCGAATTCATGAATCCCGGTGGCTCGGTCAAGGACCGGGCCGCCCTGGGCATCCTGCTGGAGGCGGAGGAACAGGGCCTGCTGCAGCCCGGCGGCACGGTGGTGGAGGGCACCGCCGGCAACACCGGCATCGGCCTCACCCACCTCTGCAACGCCCGTGGCTACAGAGCGCTGATCGTGATTCCCGAGACCCAGTCGGCCGAGAAGATCGGCCTGCTGCGCAGCCTGGGGGCGGAGGTGCGCACGGTGCCGGCGGTGCCCTACCGCGACCCCAACAACTACGTGAGGTTGTCGGGTCGCATCGCCGCTGAGACGCCAGGGGCCGTGTGGGCGAACCAGTTCGACAACCTGGCCAACCGCCGCGCCCACTACAACTCCACCGGCCCGGAGATCTGGCAGCAGACCGGCGGCCAGGTGGATGCCTGGGTGGCGGCCACCGGCACCGGCGGCACCTATGCCGGTGTGGCCCTCTACCTCAAGGAGCAGAACCCCAGGGTGCGCTGTGTGCTGGCCGACCCCCATGGCAGTGCTCTCTACAGCTGGGCCACGACCGGCGAGCTGGTGAGCGAGGGCAGCTCGATCACCGAGGGCATCGGCAACAGTCGCGTCACCGCCAACCTGGAGGGGGCGCCGGTGGATGACGCCGTGCGGATCGACGACCAGGCGGCGCTGGACACGATCTACCGCCTGCTCTGGCAGGAGGGCCTGTTCCTGGGGGGCTCCGTGGGGATCAACGTGGCTGCAGCGGTGGAAACGGCCCGCCGCCTGGGCCCCGGCCACACCATCGTCACCGTGCTCTGTGACAGCGGCGATCGTTACCGGTCCCGGCTCTATGACCAGAGCTGGCTTGAGGGCAGAGGCCTGCGGCAGCCTGAGCGCCCAGCGTCCCCTGCCGGCTGATGGCTCCCCTCCCGGCTCCCGTCCACGCCGGCCAGCCTGGCCAGCTGATCGGCGAGCGCTATCGCCTGGAGCAGTGTCTCTCCAGCGGTCCCCAGGGCGAGCTCTGGCAGGCGGCCGATCAACTGGCCGCAGAGGCTCCGGTCGCCTTGCGCCGGCTGGATGCCAGCCACGATCCCGAGCGGGTGCGCGCGATCTGGAGTCGCCTCCAGGGGATGCTGCATCCCCAGGTGCCACGCCTCGGTGCCGCCCTCAGTCAGGACGGAGCCCTCTGGCTGGTGCGGGAGTGGCAGCCCGGCCGCACCTATCAGGAGCTCATGGTGGCCCGGGCCGAGCGTCAGATGGTGTTTGGCGCCGGAGAGGTGCTGCTGCTGCTGCGTCAGCTGCTGCCGGTGCTGGCCGTGCTCCATGGTCAGGACCTGGTGCATGGGGATCTCTGTCCGGCCAACCTGCTCCGCCGCGACAGCGACGGCCTGCCGGTGCTGCTGGATTTCGGCCTGGTCGCCGACACGGCGGCGGTGACCCCCGGCTATGCCCCCCCGGAGGCCGCTCGGGGCGGCCGGCCCGAGGCCTGGATGGACCTGCACGCCCTGGGGGTGACCGCCCTGGTGCTGCTTAGCGGTGACCCGCCCGCCCGCCTGCTCGATCCGGCCACCCTGGCCTGGCGATGGCCGGCGGCCCTGGGCGACCAGCCGGCCCTGCAGGCTGCCCTGGAGCGCCTGCTGGCCCGCGAGCCGGCCCAGCGCTTCGCATCGGCGTCCCAGGCCCTTGCGGCCCTCCAGGCGCTGCCCATGCCTGACAGCACGGGCCCCGTGCCCCGGGCCGATCGCACCGTGGCGCTGGTGCCGCCGCTGCCCGCTTCTGCTCCGCCGCCGCCCGCCGCCGCTGCCGCCGCAGACTTCGCAGGCCCGGTCGCCACGCCCGAGCTGCCGCCCCTGCAGTCGCCCGCGCGGCCGCTGCCACCCACCGCGGCCCGGCTGCGCGGCGAAGACCGAGACGCCGCCGCTGAAGGGGGCATCTGGCCCGTGGTGATGGCGCTGGTGCTCTCGGCCGTGGTGGGCACGGCCCTGGGCTGGTGGTGGCTGAGCCGGGGCCGCTCGGCGGCCCCCTCCACGCCGGATGCCGCCCTGCAGCTCCCCAGCAGCCTGCCGCCGGCGGAAATCGACCAGCGCCAGCAGCTGCTCAATCGCCTGCGCGCCATGCAGGTGGACCGGGCCTGGTTCCTCAAGTTGGTCGATGCCAGCCTGCTGGCCCGCTTCCCCGAGCGCGGGGGGCGCCTTCCCGGCGACAGTCTCGAGGACGCTCCCCTGCGCCGGGTCTGGAACGAACTGGCCCAGGAGTGGCTGGCCCGGGTTGAACAGCTGCCCCTCGAGATCCGGCGCCGCCTGGGCAGCTACGGCAAGGGTGACTGGGAGCGGCGTCTGCAGGGCCTGCAGCAGCAGGGTCTGAGCAGTGCCGTGCTGCGCCAGCTGGTGTCGGCCCAGGCCCAGAACCTGCTGCCCGGTCGCTCGGGTGCGGACATGCCCCCCGAGCCCTTCCGGCAGCTCTGGTACGCCGCCGCTGAGCAGAGCCTGGCCACCATCCAGATCGAGCCGATCCAGGCCCAGCCCCAGCAGCCCCAGGTGCTCACCGCCCCCGTCGGCGCCGGTGGCGCCCGCCTCTTCCCCATCCGCCTGCCGGACGGCTATCGCCTGGTGCTGGGGGTGAATGGCTCCCCCCTGATGCAGATGAGTGTCTTCGCGGCCGATGGAACCCTCCTGGAGCCCAGCGGACCCCTGCGGGTGGTGAGCCTGCCGGCCCAGCAGCGCTCGCCCGTCCAGGTGCTGGTGACCAACGAGGGCGTGGCCCCGGCGCTGATCACCCTTTCCCTGCGGGCGGATCCGCCCCCGCTCGAGCCGCCCCCGCCCGTCCCTGACCGTTCCCTGGATCCTCCGATCCAGAGCCCGCCGCGCCAGCCCCCGCTGGAGTCCGAGGCGGAGTCCACGGCCCCGCGCCAACCCGACCAACCGCCCGCTTCGCCGGTGGTCGAGCCCTAGTCCCGCATCAGCCGAGCCGGCCCCAGGCCCGGTTGACGCCTCAGGACTGGCTGACCCCGTTGTCTGTTCAGTAGCGCGAGATCGCGGCGCGGGTTTCCTTGGCGTCCTGCTTGCGGCGCTCCTCGGCGCGCTTGTCGTGCAGCTTGCGGCCCTTGGCCAGCCCCAGGGTGAGCTTGATCCAGGAGCCCTTCAGGTGCAGGTTGAGGGGGATCAGGGTGAGGCCCTTCTGCTCCAGTGCCACCCGCAACCGCTCGATCTCCCGCCGGTGGGCCAGCAGTTTGCGCACCCGCAGGGGTTCATGGTTGAAGTAGGCCCCGGCATGGCTGTGGGGCGAGATGTGCACGTTGTGCAGTTGCAGCTCGCCGCCCCGCACCAGGCAGAAGCCGTCGCGCAGGTTCACCTGGCCGGCTCGGATCGACTTCACCTCCGTGCCCAGCAGCTCGATGCCGCATTCGAGGGTCTCGAGGATCTCGTATTGGTGCCGGGCGAAGCGGTTGTCGGCCAGCAGGCGGTTGGCGGCATCCCGCTGGGCCCGGGCGGCCAGCTTCTTGGTGCCGCCCTTGGCCATGGCCCCTGATCCTGATGCACGGTTGGTTCTCCGACCCTAGGCAGGGGCCGGTACCCTCCACCCATGGCGATCGTTTCCTCGGGCGGGATGGCCGGCGGTGGAGCCCCCTCGCCGAGGGGTGGCTCCCGCCTGGGGCCTCCCGCAGCCGCGAATGTGCCCGAGCGGCTGTCCGAGCCTCCTCCGCAGGCTCTTCAGGACCGTCTGGTGGATCAGGCCCTCGTGGCTGCCGACGGCACCGCCGAAGGCGAGGCCGCGCCCGGCCGGGTCGATACCCTGCGGCCCCGTCGGCTGGCTGACTACATCGGCCAGAGTGAGCTCAAGCAGGTGCTGGGCATCGCGGTCGAGGCCACCCGCAGCCGCCAGGAGCCCCTCGATCACGTGCTGCTCTACGGCCCGCCTGGCCTGGGCAAGACCACGATGGCCCTGGTGCTGGCCGAGGAACTGGGGGTGCGCTGTCGCATCACCAGTGCGCCCGCCCTGGAGCGCCCTCGCGACATCGTCGGTCTGCTGGTGAATCTGGAGCCCCGGGAGCTGCTGTTCATCGACGAGATCCACCGCCTCAATCGGGTGGCGGAGGAGCTGCTCTACCCAGCGATGGAGGACTTCCGTCTCGATCTCACCGTGGGCAAGGGCAGCACCGCCCGCACCCGCAGCCTGCCGGTGGCTCCCTTCACCCTGGTGGGGGCCACCACCCGTGCCGGCGCACTCAGCTCTCCCCTGCGGGATCGCTTCGGGCTGATCCAGCGGCTGGAGTTCTACGGGTTGGACGACCTGCAGGCGATCGTGCAGCGCGCGGCAGGGCTGTTGGCGATCGCCCTGGACCCGCAGGCCGCCCTGGAGGTGGCGCGTCGCTGCCGCGGCACCCCGCGCATCGCCAACCGGCTGCTGCGGCGCGTGCGGGATGTGGCGGCTGTCGGTGGCCATGCCCGCATCGATGCCGCCCTGGTGCAGGAGGCCCTCAGCCTGCACCGGGTCGATGGCCGCGGCCTGGATGCCCACGACCGTCGCCTGCTCAGGTTGATGCTGGACGGCTACGGCGGTGGACCGGTGGGCCTGGAGACCCTCGCTGCCGGTCTGGGGGAGGACCCCGCCACCCTCGAGGCCGTGGTGGAGCCCTATCTGCTGCAGCAGGGGTTGTTGCAGCGCACCCCCCGGGGGCGGGTGCTCACCGATGCCGGCAAGGCCCACCTGGCGGAGGCCGGCCGATGACCCCGCTCCGCTGGCTGCGGCCTGGCCTTTGGCGCCTGGTGCGCGTGAGCGCGCTGCTCTGGCTTGGCCTGGTGGTGCTGGTGGTGCTACCGGCCCCCCTGGCCGCCGCTGACCAGCCATCCCTTCCCCAGCTCTTTGATCAGGCCCTGGCGGCCAGCCGCAATGGCCGCTTCAACGAGGCCCTGCCCCTCTGGAATCAGGTGCTGGAGCTGGCGCCGGACGATGCGGCAGCCTGGAGCAATCGCGGCAACGTGCAGCTGGCCCTCGGCGAACCCCTGGCCGCCATCGCCGACCAGGACCGGGCGATGGCCCTGGATCCCGCCAGCCCCGACCCCCATCTCAATCGCGGCACCGCCGAGGAGGCCCTGGCCCGCTGGGATGCGGCGGAGGCCGACTATCGCTGGATCCTGGAGCACGCCGCCGCCAGCGATGTTGCCCAGGACCGGGCATCGGCCCTTTACAACCTGGGGAACGTGCAGGGCTCCCGGGGCGACTGGAGCGCTGCCCGCGCCAGTTTTGCGGCGGCGGCCCTCGCCCGCCCTGGCTTTGCCATGGCGCGCTCCAGCGAGGCCCTGGTGGCCTTTGAGCTGGGGGATCTCGATGCAGCCGAGCGTGAGCTGCGCTCCCTGATCCGGCGCTATCCCCTCTTCGCCGATGCCCGGGCCGGCCTCACCGCCCTGCTCTGGCAGCGGGGGGGTCGGGGCGAGGCCGAGAGCCACTGGGTCTCGGCGTCCGGTCTCGATCCCCGCTACCGCGACCCAGAATGGCTGCGTAGCATCCGGCGCTGGCCCCCCGGGCCGGTGAAGGCGTTGCAACAGTTTCTGGCCCTCGCCTGAGAGACGGTGAGTCCTGGTTCCCGGCAACCGTGATGAGTTCCCCCACCCTGCCGCTCGCTGCCCCCGGTGTCGCTCCTGGCCGTGGGCCCGACTGGTGGGAGCTGGGGCTGGAGGCCGACCTGCAGGCGGTGTTGCCCGAGCTCATCCAGCTCCGTCGCCATCTGCACCGCCATCCGGAACTGAGCGGCCATGAGCAGCAGACCGCCGCCCTGGTGGCCGGTGAGCTGCGCCGCTGGGGCTGGGACGTGCGCGAAGGGGTGGGTCGCACGGGCGTGGTCGCCGAACGGGGGCCGCGGCAGCGAGCCGACGGCACCCCTGCTCCCCTGGTGGCCCTGCGCGTCGACATGGACGCGCTGCCGGTCGAGGAGCGCACAGGTCTCGACTACGCCTCGACCGTGCAGGGTCTGATGCACGCCTGCGGCCACGACCTGCACACCGCGGTCGGCCTGGGGGTGGCCCGGGTGCTGTCCGCCCTGGCGGAGCGCAGCCCCGAGCTGCTTTCGGCGCGGGTGCGGCTGCTGTTTCAACCGGCTGAGGAAACGGCCGAGGGAGCCGCCTGGATGAAGGCCGATGGGGCGACGGAGGGGGTGGATGCCCTGTTCGGGGTGCACGTGTTCCCATCGATTCCCGTGGGCCATGTGGGGGTGCGCAGCGGCAGTTTCACGGCTGCGGCCGGGGAACTGGAGATCGAGGTGCTGGGCGAGAGCGGCCATGGGGCCAGACCCCACCAGAGCACCGATGCGATCTGGATTGCGGCGCGGGTGGTGAGTGGGCTGCAGGAGGCGATCAGCCGTCGCCTCGATGCCCTGCATCCGGTGGTGGTGAGCTTCGGCCGGATCGAGGGCGGCAAGGCCTTCAACGTGATCGCCGACCACGTGCGCCTGCTGGGCACGGTGCGCTGCCTCGATCTGGAGCTGCACGACCGGCTGCCCGCCTGGATCGAGGAAACCGTGCAGGCCCTTTGCAGGGGCCACGGCGGTGAGGCCCGGGTGCGCTACCGCTGCATCTCCCCGCCGGTGCACAACGACACGGCCCTCACCGAGCTGGTGGCTGGGGCAGCCGTCGACCTGCTGGGGAGTGGGCGGGTGCAGTGGCTGGAGCAGCCCTCCCTGGGGGCGGAAGACTTCGCCGAACTGCTCGAGGGCGTGCGCGGCACGATGTTCCGCCTCGGCGTGGCCGGGCCCGGGGGCTGCACGCCCCTGCACAGCAACACCTTTGCACCCGATGAACGGTCTCTTGAGGTGGGCGTGAAGGTGCTCGCGCTCAGCCTTCTGCGCTGGATGCACCGCCATCCCCAGGGCCTGTGAAGGCCGTGCCCACGCCTGTCAGGGGTCCCGGTCGCCGGCCGGTGATGGAGACCCTGCTGGCGCTTTCGGCTCCCCTGATGGTGCTGATGGCTTTGCTCGTGCTGGGGCAACGCCAGGGGCGGGAACGGATGCAGGCTCTGCCTGCCCTGGCCATCGGCACGGGTCTGGCGGTCACCAGCCAGGTGCGCCGGGGTCGGCGCCGCCGGGCTCTGCTGCAGGCGCTGCGCCAGAGCACCCCTCCACCGGGCCCCTCCTGAGCCAGGCTGGAGCGATGGCTGAACCCCTGGATCTCGAGCAGCTCCGTGCTGCGATCACCTGCGGCGATCCCAGCCGCTCCATGCCCGCCCTGGCTGCCCTGCGCGAGGTGCCAGTGGAGGAGGCTGTTCCTCTGCTGTTGCTGGGGCTGGAGCAGGAGGCCTTCCTGGTGCGCTCCCTCAGCTGTGCCGGCCTGGGGGTGAAGTGCCATCCCGATGGTCGCGAGGCCCTGGTGCGGGCCCTCGAGCACGACGGGGATGTGAACGTGCGGGCCGAAGCCGCCAATTCGCTGGTGAGTCATGGGCTGGAGCAGGCCTGGCCCCTGTTGCTGTCGGCCTTCCGGCGCGATGGCCAGTGGCTGCTGCGCTGCAGCGTGCTCTCGGCCGTGGCGGAACATCCGGAGGCCCGGCCCGAGGACCTGCTCGAGCTGGCCACCCTCGCCCTGGCGGATGGCGACGGCACGGTGCGCGTGGGCGGAGCTGAGATCCTGGGCCGACTGGTGCAGGAGGCCGGCTCCACGGCAGAGCCGGCCCGGGCTCTGCTGGCCCGGCTGCAGGACGACCCCGACCACCGGGTGGTCGCGGCGGCCCTCAATGGCCTGCAGGCGTGAGTCCGCTCGCTGGCCAGCTCCACTTTCGGCCTTGCTAGGTTTCCAAAGTCACTAGGGGTGCCCTTGTTCGCGGGGGCTGAGATCACACCCTCCGAACCTGATCCGGGTCATGCCGGCGCAGGGAAGTGAGCCAGCCACCCTCCGGGGGCGCAGCGGCGATCTCGGCAATCGGAACCGGCCTTCCCCAACGCGACCTCCCTGCGGTCGCGGTTCCGTTCTTTGCCCCTACCCGTCATGCGCAGCGCCTGGATCGAGAAGCGTCGCGGCAGCGCCAACGTGTCGCAGATGCACTACGCCCGCCAGGGGGTGGTGACGGAAGAAATGGCCCACGTGGCCAAGCGGGAAAACCTGCCCGAATCGCTGGTGATGGAGGAGGTGGCGCGGGGCCGGATGATCATCCCGGCCAACATCAACCACCCGAACCTGGAGCCGATGGCGATCGGCATCGCCTCCAGCTGCAAGGTGAACGCCAACATCGGCGCCTCGCCCAATGCCAGCGATGTGAGCGAAGAGCTGAAGAAGCTCGAGCTGGCGGTGAAATACGGCGCCGACACGGTGATGGATCTCTCCACCGGCGGCGTGAACCTCGATGAGGTGCGCACGGCGATCATCAACGCCTCGCCGGTGCCCATCGGCACGGTGCCCGTGTATCAGGCGCTGGAGAGCGTGCACGGCTCGATCGAGAAGCTCTCGGAAGACGATTTTCTCCACATCATCGAAAAGCATTGCCAGCAGGGCGTCGACTACCAGACCATCCATGCCGGCCTGCTGATCGAGCACCTGCCCAAGGTGAAGGGCCGTCTCACCGGCATCGTGAGCCGCGGCGGCGGCATCCTGGCCCAGTGGATGCTTTATCACCACAAGCAGAACCCGCTCT
>VGPU01000044.1 GCA_016882525.1 Cyanobacteria bacterium M_surface_10_m2_119
CGATGGCGCGGATCAGCGGCCGGGGCGTGTAGTACTCGCCGCCGTTGCGGCCGGCGTTGCCCATCCGCTTGATCTTCTCCTCATAGAGCATCGAGAGCTCATGCTTCTCAGCCTGGGAGCGGAACTGCAGGCCATCGATCAGATCAATGATCTCGCGCAGGTTGTAGCCGCTGGAGATCTTGTTGCGGATCTCCCCGAAGATCTCACCTATCTTGTACTCGATCGTGTTCGATCCCTCAGCCCGCTGCTTGAAGCGCTCCAGATAGGGAAACAGCCGCTGGTTGACGAAATCGCGCAGGTCGTCGCCGGTGAGGGCGGCGTGGTGATCGAGCTGGCCGCTGGCGTCCTTGGGGGCGGCCCAGCTGTTCCAGCGGTAGGCCGGCTCGAGGATCGGGCTGGGGCTGCGGCCTTCCAGAGCGGCCATGGCGGCCCGGTCGTCCTCGAGGCCGTCGAGGTATTTGAGGAACAGCAGCCAGGAGGTCTGCTCGGTGTAATCGAGCTCGGTGCCGCAGCCGGCCTCCTTGCGCAGGCAGTCGTCGATGGCGCGGAAGGCTGTTTCGAAGCTGCTGGCCGTGGTGGTGCTGGCCCCCCGTGCAGCCCTCGTGCGCCGGCCGGGGCGCGCACCATCAGGTCCCATGGGGGGTGATGCAGCATCCGCATCGGCGAGGCTCACGGACCCTCCACGGCCGCGGCCAGGCACGATCAGGCCCCGGTTCAGCAGCTCGGCTTTGACGGCTTCGTAGCTGGCCTCATCCCACTCGAGCACGTCGCGCAGGCGGCCGTTGCCGGCGGAGCCGCCCAGGGCCGCCAGGGCTCCCAGAAACTCGTCGTAAAGGTCGTCGTTGCTGCCCTGGTCGCCCAGCTGGCTTTCAGCGGCGTATGTCAACGGGGGGAGGGATCGATGCCTCTAAGGATGCCAGCTGGGTTGAAACCGGGACAAGGCTGGCGGGATTTGGGCTCATGCCAGGCGGACGGATGGCAAGGACATGCAACCCAAGGTGTGCTGCCAGGAGAAGATAGGTAGCCAGGGCGCAGGGGGGTTTGATATGTGCCTAACTACTATATGGGCGGATCCGCCTATGTCGCACCGATTGCCTCGGCTGTCCGCCTAAGACGCAGTTCTCGCACGGCTTGAAGCCATCAGAAGGCTTGCGGCACAACCGATTTCATGCCTCCAAGGGGAACGACCACACATCTTATGCGGATCCGCCTAATATGTATTCATTGTGTTGCAAATCAGCGCGTGGGGCCCTCCAAGCCTGATTTAAGGAATTCCTGTATGTTTGATCTTTTCTACTAAGCAGGCTCACAATTTGCACGGATTAGATCGCAAATAAGAAAAATTTAAGACCACTAATCCTACAGCAAGCATTCTTACCCCGGTTTCACGATCCTTCGAACACTGTATGGACGGATCCTCGTATGAAGTGCTGCTGCATCGTTATTGCCGCCTATGCACGTAAGTTGTCATGCTGGCGCACTTGGGATCTCTTGCGTCGCTGCGTAGTTTGCCCAAGTCGGAGGCTTTCCGCCTTTGATGGGCGGATCCGCCTATGACAGTTCGTCCTGTTACAAAAGGTCGGCGGGGCTGGCCACCCCCAATGGGCCTCGGTTCAGCACGTGAGTGTCAATCATGGTGGTGTTGACGTCGTTGTGGCCCATCAGCTCCTGAATCGTGCGGATGTCCTGCCCCCACTCCAGCAGGTGGGTGGCGAATGAGTGCCGGAAGGGATGACAGGTGACAGGTGTCACGATTCCCGATGCGAGCACTGCCCGTCGCATCGCTTTCTGAATCAGGCTGGGATCCAGGTGGTGTTGCGGGAACACCCATGGCCAGCCCCACTCCACTGGCGCATGGGGATATTTCCTCGCCAGTCCCGGTGGTGCAGCCTGCGCACCCCCTCCAGATGGACTCGCAGCTTCTCGCCGACCGTTGCTAGCAGCATCATGCGTCGATCTTTGCCGCCTTTGCCGTGGCGCACGGTGATCTGCGGGCGTTGGAAGTCCACGTCATGCACCCGGAACCGCAATGCCTCCATCAACCGCAGTCCGCCCCCGTACAGCACGCCAGCTACCAGCGCCTCCACGCCATCCAACTATTCCAGCACTGCTCTCACATCTTCCACGGTCTGCCATGGACAGGCCTTCGCCAACACCATCACCGCCTGCAGTGGTTGTGGCCCGTGCCGGCCGTTGTGTTCATCATGGAACCATGCCTTCATCCACAAGCCGGCATCGGCTTGCACGCTCGATGGACATCCCCTTTGCCCTCACCCTCAGCTTCGGCGACCTCGAGGTGCTCGTGCTGATGGAGGACGGCGGCGCTTCGCCGCAGGACGTGGAGGAGTCGTTGGGACTGGAGCGACAGGAGACGAGAGCCCTGTTTCGGCAGCTGGTGCGCCGCGGTCTGCTCGATTGGCAGGGCAACCGCCAGGCCCAGGGTGCCCTGCCCTGGCCCTGGCGCTTTGGCTCCACCGTCTTCCGCCTCACCCCACTGGCCCGCAGTCTGCGTAACGATCAAGACTTCTCCGATACAGCTTTTAGCGCCTCTATCTTGCCGCCCCTATTGAAAGACAAGATATGAGAATGGCGACAGCGTGTCGCATCCTTGTTGCCACAAATCTAGCTGACGGCGTCGGTCAACCATGATTCGGCCATGGCCATTGATTGGTTAGTCCTTGAAGGATGGTCCCAGCGGCCAGGCCAGGGCCGCGGCTACCGGGATCAGCTCCTGAATCGACTGCTGGCAATCAGCTCAACGCAAACCCGGACAATCCCTCAAGCCCCCGCCGGCACCCAGCTGCCATGCAGCCCGTGGGGAATGGCCAGGGGCAGCTCCAGCACCGCCTGCTCGCCCAGATCGGCAGCGTTGAGGATCACCAGGTCGCTGGCGCAGCGGGCGCCGTTCCACACCAGGCACAGCACCCAGCCGTCGTCCTCGGCGCTGGCGCCGGGGCGGGGCACCATCAGCGGCTCGCTGACGAAGCCGCGCGGCGCCGCGCTCCACACCCGCCGCTCGCCGCTGATCAGATCGAGCTTCTTGATCGCCTGCAGTGGATCGTTGCCGGTTTCGCGCTCCGCCACCGCCATCCAGGCGTAGCGGGAGGCCAGCCCTTCGCGCTCCGGGTTCACCATCGCGAACTCGCAGCAGCGCTCGCTCAGCCGCTCGGTGCGTACCGTGCCGTCGGCCAGGTTGAGGCGGCACTGCTCCAGCAGGCCTTCGGGGATGGTGGTGAAGTCGACGGCACGGAAGTCGGTGTCGGGGCCGATCGAGGGGAAGTCGTCGTAGTAGATGCTCTCCACCACCACCGTTTCGCCCTCCTCCCAGGCGTTGAGGTGGTGGAATACGAAGCCGTCGGGAGCATCGAGGATGCGCGGCGCCTGGCCGGCGAAGGCGCCGCCGTCGCGCGGGATCAGCCAGAACTTCGCCTGCCCGCCGGGCCGCGACTTGAGGCACTGGGCGGCGCCGCAGCGGCCGAGCAGGTAGGGCAGCGGGTTGAAGTCGATCGCGTTCTGCAGGAACACCGCCCAGTTGGGGGTGATCGCGAAGTCGTGCAGGAAGGCGAAGCCGTTGAAGCTGTCGCGCCGCTCGCTCAGCAGGTCGCCGGCGCGCACGCCGTTCTCGGGGTTGTCTGCGGCGGCGAATTCCATCAGCCGGATCGTGCTGCGCGGACCGGTCTTGACGCCGAAGGTGACCATCCGCTCGGAGCCGTGGTGCCCGGGATCGAAGCGGGGGTGGGCGCTGAAGGCCTCACCGGGCTTGAGCAGGCCGTCCAGCCGCGAGATGCCGCGGGTTTCGAGCGTGTCGGGGTCGAGGGCGTGGGGTTCGGCCGCCTCCCACAGGGCCAGCAGCTGGTCACCCAGGCGCACCACGTGGGTGTTGGCGATGTTCTTGAGCCGCAGGTCGAAGGCATTGGCCAGCACCCCCCCCGGCTTCTGGGTGCCGAACACGCCCCGATACACGAACTTGCCGGCCTGCTCTTCCGCCTGCCAGCCCTCGGTGCGCACGAAGCGGTTGCGCAGCACCGCGCCGCCGCCCTCGAAGCGCAGGGCGGTGATCATGCCGTCGCCGTCGAAGGGGTGGTGCACCCACTGGCCGCCGCGCTCCAGCCTCCCGGGGCCATTGCGGTAGAGGGTGCCCACCAGAGCCTCAGGGATCGTGCCCCGGGCCGCCGCCACCGGCACATCGCTGAGCTCCACGCCCACATTGCGGAAAGAGCTGGCCCAGTCGTCACGGTCAAAGCGGGACGCAGGCTGGCTGGGGGCGAGGGTCATGCCGTCGGGACCGTCTCAGCGGTTGCGAATTGTGTCGAAACTAGATCCGCATACAGACCACCGCGAGCCAGCAGCTCGCTGTGACGGCCAGCTTCCAGCACCTGTCCAGCGGCGATCACCACGATGCGGTCGGCATTCACCACAGTGGAAAGCCGATGGGCCACCACCAGGGTGGTGCGATTGGCCATCAGCCGGTCGAGAGCCTCCTGCACCACCTGCTCGGAAGCCGAATCGAGTGCCGAGGTGGCCTCATCCAGGAACAGGATCGGAGCATTCTTGATCAGGGCTCGGGCGATGGCGATGCGCTGGCGCTGACCGCCGGAGAGCATCGTGCCGTTCTCGCCGATCAGTGTGTCGTACCCCTCAGGCAGCTCGCTGATGAAGGCGTGGGCATTGGCCGCCCGTGCCGCCGCCTCGATGTCCTCACGGCTGAGGCCCCGCCGGTCGGGATCCTCCTGGAAGCCCTGGCCGTAGGCGATGTTGTTGGCGATGGTGTCGTTGAACAGAAAGGTGTTCTGGTCGACCAGGGCGATCAGCCGCCGCAGCGCCTTCAGCGAGAGATCCCGCAGATCGACGCCATCGATGCTCAGGCGTCCGGCGGTGGGGTCGTAGAAGCGGCAGAAGAGATCGATGATCGTGCTCTTGCCACCACCACTCGGACCCACCAGGGCCACGGTGCTGCCGCGGGGGATCTCGAGATCCAGGCCGCGGATCACCGGCTCGCCGGTCTCGTAGCCAAACTCGACGCCCTCGGCCCGCAGCCCTTGCTCCAGGGAACCGAGCGACCGGGGGCGGGCCGTTTCCACCGGGTCTGGCGGGGTATCGAGGATGGAAAACAGCTCCTGGCCTGCGGCAAGGCCCTGCTGCAGCGTGGCATTGGCCTTGCCCATTCCCTTGAACGGGGCGTAGCAGAGGTAAAGAGAGGTGAGGAAGGCGAAGAAGCTACCGGTAGTGCGCGTACCGGCCATCACCGCCTCGCCGCCGTACACGAGCACAGCACAAAAACCCACCGCGCCGAGCAGCTCCATCAGCGGCTGGTTCAGCAACTTGGCCCGGGTGGTGCGCAGCGCTTCCTGCCGAACCGAGCGGTTCTCCTGCTGGAAACGCTCCAGCTCATGGTGCTGCATGCCGAAGATCTTCACCACCCGGGAACCGAGCAGGGCCTCCTGCAGAGCAGCCGCCAGCTGGGCCAGACGGGTCTGGCCGCGGCGGGAGTGACGACGCACCTTCTTGGCGGAACGCAACACCGGCCACACCCCGAGGGGGAAGAGGATGAAGGCGATGAGCGACAGCAGCCAGTCCTGGTAGAAGGCCACCACCACCAGGGCCGCCAGGGTGATGCCGTCCTTGAGCAGATTGGAGACCCCGTCTACCAGGCCAGATTTCACGAGGGTGACATCGGTGAGCACCCGCGACACCAGCACGGTGGAGGGGTGGCGATTGATGTAGGCCTGGGGAAGATCGAGGATCCGCGCCGCCAGATCACCTCGCAGATCGGCCGTGATCGACTGGCCCACCGACTCGGTGAGATAGGACCCCAGAAACTGGCAGATCGCCCGCACCGCGATCACCACCACGATCACAAGGGGGGCGAGATAAAGGCGCTGGCGGTCGCTGCCGGGCAGCACCTCATCGAAGAGGTAGCGGATCAGCAGGGGCACCACGCCGGTGGAGGCGCCGTAGCCGATGTTGAACAGCAGGGCCAGGGTGAAGGTGGGCCAGAGGTAGGGGCGGCCGTAGGCGAGGAAGCGGCGAACCATGCAGCGCTCAGGGGGAATCCGGTGGCTGCTGATCCAGCAGATCGAGCAACTCCCGGGCAGCTCGCCCGGATGCCCCCGGCGTCCCCATCCTGCTGCGCAGCTGGGTGATGGCGCGCTCGAGCGCCGGTCGCTCGGCCCGCAGGCGCCCGACCTGGCGCACCAGAGCCTCTGGCCGCACCTCGCCCTGGAGCAACTCCGGGAACACGGCCCGGCCCAGGATCACGTTCGGCAGGCCCATGATCCGCCGACCGATCACCAGCCACGCCAGCCAGTAGGTGAGCCAGGAGAAGCGGTAGACGATCACCGGTGGACAACCCAGGAGCGCGGCCTCGAGGGTGGCGGTGCCCGAGCTGGCCAGCGCCACATCCGCCGCCGCCAGCAGGTTGTAGGTGTCGCCCTCGATCACCGGCAACGGCAGCGCCTCCAGGCCCGCAGCCCGGCAGAGGAAGGCGGCATCCACCGTGGGGGCCCGCAGCAGCACGGCCTGCCAGCCATCGGCCTTGAGCTGCTCGACGGCCCGCAGCAGATCGGGCAGCAGCAGGCCGATCTCGCTGCGGCGGCTGCCGGGCATCACCGCCAGCAGGGGCTGATCGGTACGCAGCCCATGGCGCCGGCGGGTCTCATCCGGCGCACGTGTCACCTCCAGGCCATCGAGGAGGGGGTGGCCCACATAGCGGGCAAAGCGGCGGCCGTGGGCGTTGAACAGGGGCTCCTCAAAGGGGAAGATCACCGCCAGCCGGTCGATGATCCGGGCCATCCGCCGCGCCCGGCCCCCGCCCCAGGCCCAGACCTGGGGGGCGATGTAGAAGAACACCGGAATGTTCCGGCGATAGGCCTCCCGGGCCACCATCAGGTTGAAGCCCGGGTAGTCGACGAGCACGACCGCCGCCGGCCGGTGCTGATCCATCCGCCGCTTCAGCCAGCGCATCACCCGCCAGTGGCGGGGAATGCTGGCGGCGATCTCCACCAGCCCGGCCGCGGAGAGGGCCGCCACATCAATCTGCACCTCCATGCCGGCGGCCCGCAGCTGGGCGCCACCCACGCCGATCACCTCCAGATCGGGCCGTTGCTCCAGCAGGGCCCGCACCAGGTGGCCCCCGTGGAGATCCCCGGAGGCCTCTCCGGCCACCAGCAGCACCTGGCCCCGCTCAGCCATGGCCCCCGGGGGGCAGCTGCGGCACGCGCGGACCCAGGACATGCAGCACCTGATCCGCCAGCCTGCCAACGGCGGCGCGATCGAGCTCCAGCGGCACCGCCACCAGCTCCGGGCCATCGGCTGGGGGAAGACTGGCCAGCAGCGGCGCCAGCCGTTGCCAGTCCTTCACGGTGGTGACGAGCACGGCGCTGGTCGCTCGGGCCTGTGCCAACAGCCGCTCCAGATCCCCCTGAGCATAGGGATGGTGATCCGGGAACACCTCACTGGCCACCAGGCGACATCCCCGCTCCCGCAGGGCAGCGAAGAACTTCTGGGGCAGGCCGATGCCACAGAAGGCCAGCAGGGGCCTCTGGAGCAGCTGCTCCGGCAGGGCAATGGCGCTGGGCACGGCCAGCCAGGGCTTGGTGGCCGGCCAGGGCAGACCTGCGAGCTGCGGCTCACCCCGGCCGGTGAGCACCAGCAGCTGGGCCCGGGCCAGGGCCCCGGCCGGCTCCCGCAGGGGCCCGGCCGGAAAGGTGAGGCCATTGCCCAGGCGCTGAACGGCATCGAGCACGGTCAGGTCACAGTCACGGGCCAGGCGCCAGTGCTGCAGACCGTCATCGAGCAGCAGCAACTCCGCCCCTGCCGCGATCGCCCGCCGGGCCGCCGTGGCCCGATCCGAGCCGGCCCACACCGCCACCCCGAGGGGGCAGAGGCTGGCCGCCAGCTCCAGGGCCTCATCGCCCACCAGCGCCACTGGCAGATCGGGCCGCACCTGCAGGGGCTGGCGGCGGCCACTGCCATAGCCGCGGGTGAGCACGGCGGGCCGCAGGCCACGCCCCGCCAGCTCCCGGGCCAGGGCGATCACCAGGGGCGTCTTGCCCGTGCCCCCCAGGGTGATGTTGCCGATCGAGACCACCGGCAGAGGCAGGCGCAGGGGCCGGCTGCAGGCACGGTGGATCAGCACCGCCAGGGCGTAGAGCCAGCCGGCGGGTTGCAGCAGACGGGCCTGCCACGAGGGCTGGCGCCGATACCAGAACCCCGGGGTGGGCAGCGCCATCAGGCCAGCCGCTCCAGCACCAGGGCAGCGATGGTGGCCGAGGGGCCCGCGAGCGCCGGTGGCTCCCGCAGCGGCGGTGGCTCCGCCAGCAGGCGCTCCACCCCCTCCCAGACCGTCGCAGCATCGGGGTACTGCCAGAGCCAGCCGGCCCCGGCGAGCTGGGGCACCAGAGCGCTGAAATTGGCCATGTCCGGCCCACAGACCACCGGCTTGCCCGCCCGCACCGGCTCCAGCGGATTGTGCCCGCCCACCAGGCGCCCATCGGGCTCCAGGCTGCCCCCCATCACCACCAGGTCGGCGACCGCCAGCCAGCTGCCCATCAGGCCCAGCTGATCCACCACCACCACTTCCGGCACTGGGGCTGCAGCAGTGGAGGCGGTGGCTGGAGAGGCGGAGCCGGCCACCAAGTCCCCACTGAGGCAGGAGGCAAGGCCGGCCTGGCGAGCCTGCTCCCACACCGCCGCCGCCCGCTGGGGGTGGCGGGGGGCGAGCAAGAGCGCCAGGGGCTGGGGGGCGAGCCGGCGGCGGAGATCGGGCCAGGCGTGCAGCAGCAGGGCCTCCTCCCCGGGATGGCTGCTGGCCAGCAGGAGCACCCGCCGCCCCGGCCAGAGGCGCCGCAGGCGAGCAGCCCAGGCCGGATCGATGGGCAAGGGGTCCGCGTCCCACTTGGTGGAGCCCAGGGCCAGGGCCGGCGGGGCCCCCAGCCGTTGCAGGCGCTCGGCGTCCTCGGCCGACTGGGCAAAGCAGCCCTGGCAGCGGGCATAGAGCCAGCGGGAGAACCAGGGCAGGCGGCGGTGCCGGCGGAAGGACCGCTCACTGACCCGGGCATTGATCAGCAGCGGCCGCGGCATGGCGTGCACCAACTCCGGCCAGAGTTCGGCCTCGGCCAACAGCCCCAGATCCGGCCGCCAATGGCGACGAAACAGGCCAAACGCCAGCCAGTGATCGATCGGCACCAGCTGGTGGATCACCCCGGCGGGCAGCAGCTGGGGGGCCAGGTCCGCCGCCGTGCGGGTGACCGTGGTGACCAGGAGCTGGGGCGGAACAGCGCCGGCGCGGCTGGCCCCGCGCTGGAGCGCGTTCAACAGGGGCCGCAGGCTGGCGAGCTCGCCGACGCTGGCAGCATGGAGCCACACCAGCGGCCCCGGAAGACGGGAGCGACTGGCCCAACCCAACCGCTCCGGCAGACGCTGCCAGCGCTCCTTGCCCTGCCAGACCCGCAGCAGCAGCAGCAGCCCCAGCAGCGGGGTGAGCAGGCTGAGCAGCAGGCGGTAGAGCAGCAGCATCGTTCAGAAGCGGACGGCGAGCCGGGCGGGGCGCACCAGACGGGAGGCCTCCCGACTGCTCCCCTCCAGCACCGCTCCGAGCTGCCGGGCACTGGCGGCCAGATCGTCCCCCTCCGCCACCAGCAGCGGGGCACCCAGGGTGATGACGACGCGACCGAAGGGGAGGGGCAGCAGGGTGCGATCCCAGGAGCGCAGGCGCCGTCCCCGGGTGACTGCCAAGCCCATGGGCACCAGGGCACAACCGGAGCGCTGGGCCAGATGCACGGCACCGGGCTTCACCTCCCGGGCCGGCCCCCTGGGCCCGTCCGGGGTGATGCACACGTGCTGGCCCTGCCGCAGCAGCTGCAGGAGCTGCAGAAAGGCCCGGGCGCCTCCGCGGGTGGAGGAGCCCGCCACCAGATCGACCCCGCGCATGCGCGCCGCCACCCCCACGATCTGAGCGTCGCGGTGGGCGCTGAGCAGCACCGAGACCGGCTGGCGGGTGTGCAGCCGCAGCATGGGCATGAAAAAGACGTGGCAGTGCCACAGCGCGAAGATCACCGGCTGCCGCCGGCCACCGAGCACCTGCGCCGTGGCCGGATCCACGCACACCCGGATGCGCGAGGTGAGCAGCACCAGCTGGCCATAGGCATTGAGCAGGGCTCCGGCCAGCCAGGCCAGTCCGGCGTTGTTGAGCAGGTTCCGCTTCTTCACCGCCCCACGGATTCAGGGAGGAGACGGGCGCCCTGGAGAACGGGGCACGGCGACAGGAGCAATGGCTTGGGGATCAACAGCTCGGCGGGGCAGCGCACAAAAAACCGGGTGCAGCCTGAACCGCACCCGGTGAATCCTGACAGCAGGGACTGATGGAACTCAGGCGGAACCCACACCGGTGTAGGAGCCATAGAAGAACAGGCCCACCACGAAGATCACGGCCATGCCGCCGGCCGTGGCCACCAGCCAGAGGGGGAGAACACCCTCGGTCCAGCGGGAGCGCCAGGCCACAGCCGGACGACCATCGGGAAGGCGGTCGGGGATACGACCGTCAGGCAGGTTGGATTTCTTGCCGCTCATCGGGTGCTCCGGTTCAGTTGAAGAAGTAGCTGGTGAACAGCACTCCGGTCACGAACACCAGCAGCAGCCCCAGATAGAGGCTGGTGCGGTTGAGCTCGACCGGCAGGTTGTTGGGGTTGGGATTGCGTTGCAGACCCATGGCACTCAGCGACGAATGAACTGCATGGCCGCCAGCGCACCCAGGAAGAAAACCGTGGGAATGCCGAGGGCGTGGACCGACAGCCAACGCACCGTGAAGATCGGGTAGTTGCGCGGCGTGGTGGAAACGGGAGACTGGGTCATGGCTTATTGCAGGCGCAGGTCGAGCTGGCTCTTGCCCTCATAGCGCTGGCTCACAACGGGAGCCTTGCCTTCGTTGGCCTGGAAATAGGCGTCCGGGCGGGGCGTGCCGAAGGCGTCGTAGGCCAGGCCGGTCGACACGAACAGGAAGCCAGCCAGGAAGATCGCTGGCAGTGTGACCGCATGGATCACCCAGTAGCGAATGCTGGTGATGATTTCGAAGAACGGGCGTTCCCCGGTTGAGCCGGCAGCCATAGCGACAAGCGTTCAGCCCGTGGATCCTAGGGGTCTGCTTGGGCGGCCCGGGAGCGGCTCCCGGGCTTGGTTACAGAAGTTGGTGGGAAGGCGAGCGCTGGCCAGGCCGACCCGGGCTCAGCCCACCCAGCGCAGTAGCGAGCCGCGCTCGCCGAGCACGAAGCCCTTGCCATCGTCGGTGAAGACGATGCGGGTGAAGTTGGAGGGCTCCCTCTCGCCGACCGGGTCCTTGCTCCAGCTGCGACCTCCATCGGCACTGCTCAGCAGGGTGCCGCTGCCGCCGCCGGTCCAGATCGTGCCCTGGGGATCCCAGGCCATGTCGAGGTAGCCGTAGCCGTTGGTGATGGGGATGATCGGCTTGCTCCACTGCTCCGGATCGGCCGGGTCGGGGTTGAGGCGCAGCTGGGCCCCGCGGGCCAGCATCCAGAGGGCACCATCGGGCTGGAAGCCGATGGTCTGGAGACGCTGGCTGCTCACCCGCTGATGCACCTGCCAGGCGGGCTGCGCGGGGTCCCAGGTGGAGAAGAAATTGCCCAGGCTGCTGACGCTCACGTAGCGGCCATCCGCGCTGCGACGCAGCTCCCGCACCGCACCGGCGGCATCCTCGACCCGGGCCTGCCAGCTGGTGCCGCCGTCGCCGGTTTCATAGATGGCCCCCACGTTGGTGGCCAGCTCGGCCCTGGAACGGCCGAGGGCCGTGATCAGGTAGGGCTCACCGGGAAGCTTGGTGTCGAGGAACAGCCGGCTCCAGTTCTGACCGCCGTCGGTGCTGTGCAGCAGCAGGCCGGGCTGGCCGGCGATCCAGCCCTCCTGACCATCGAAGTCCACGCTGATCAGCCGGAAGTTCTCCTCCTCAGGCAGATCCAGGGCACGCTCCTCCCAGCTGGCACCCGCGTCATTGGTTTCCAGGATCAGGCGGTTGCTGCCCACCAGAAAGCCGTGGCGGGCATCGGTGAAGGCGACCGCAAGGGGGTTGGCCTTGGTGGCCAGGGGCACCGCCTGCCACGGGCTGCTGTCGGCCTCGGGCAGGCCGGTGGTGACGCAGCCCCCCAGCCCCAGGCCGAGGCCGATCACCATCAGCAGGCTGAGCAGGGGAGACCAGAGCCGCCGCGTCAGGCCGGCGCGGGCGGTGGGATGCGGGGCAGGCATGGTCAACGAAGGGAATAGAGGGAGAGGAAGAAGGCGATGGCCAAGGCGAAGCCACCGAAGATCAGCACATTCTTCTGGCCCGGCGTCAGCCGGTTCACGCCGAGCCCGAAGTTGAGGTTCTCCTCAAATCCACTGGGCTTGTCGCGGGGGCCGATGTCCTTGAAGGCGCCGACCTTGCTGCGGCAGACCGGGCAGCGGAAGCTGAGGGGGTCAAGATCCAGGAAGGACGTCCCGGGGTCGATGCCCACCTTCTTCACCCCCTCGGCCGGGTCGTAGACGAAGCCGCAGCTGCGGCACTCGAAGCGGTGGGTGGCCGGGTCGGGCAGCGGGGCGGCTTCGGGGGCGTCGGGGAGCGACGCGTCGGGGAGAGGAGGGGTGTCGCTGCTCATCCCTGAACCGCTAATGGCGCCTGAACTGTATCCAGCACGGGCAGCCAGACGTCAGGTGGCGGATGCCAGACTGCCGCGCAGGTTGGGTTGGCCCATGTTCGTGCTCTCCGGCTACGACGCCTTCCTCGGCTTCATGCTGATCTCAGCAGCCGTGCCGGTGCTGGCCCTGGTGGCCAACAAACTGCTGTCGCCCAAGAGCCGGCAGGGGGAGCGGGAGCTCACCTACGAGTCGGGGATGGAGCCGATAGGGGGCGCCTGGATTCAGTTCAATATCCGCTATTACATGTTTGCCCTGGTCTTCGTGATCTTCGACGTGGAGACCGTGTTCCTCTACCCCTGGGCAGTGGCTTTTCATCGACTGGGGCTGCTGGCGTTCATCGAGGCCCTCGTCTTCATCGCCATCCTGGTGGTGGCCCTGGCCTATGCCTGGCGCAAGGGCGCCCTGGAGTGGAGCTGATCCGTTCTTGCTGAGTTCCTGCCGCGTCGCCGCACCGCTGCCATGACCACCCCTTCCTCCGCCACCGCCGGACTCGCTGAAGCCCTCTCCGTGGCGGCCCTGCGCGATCAACGCGCCGCCAGCTGCAATCCGGTGGGAGCTCCCTCGGTCACCTCCGACCTGTCGGAGAACGTGATCCTCACCACCCTGGATGACCTGCACAACTGGTCCCGGCTCAGCAGCCTCTGGCCGCTGCTCTACGGCACCGCCTGCTGTTTCATCGAGTTCGCCGCCCTGATCGGCTCCCGCTTCGACTTCGACCGCTTCGGCCTGGTACCCCGTTCCAGCCCGCGCCAGGCCGACCTGCTGATCGTGGCCGGCACCGTGACCATGAAGATGGCGCCTGCCCTGGTGCGGCTCTACGAGCAGATGCCTGAGCCCAAGTACGTGATCGCCATGGGCGCCTGCACGATCACCGGCGGCATGTTCTCGGCCGACTCCACCACCGCCGTTCGCGGGGTGGACAAGCTGATCCCGGTGGACCTCTACCTGCCCGGCTGCCCGCCGCGGCCTGAGGCGATCTTCGATGCGGTGATCAAGCTGCGCAAGAAGGTGGGCAACGAGGCCCTGGCCGAGCGGGGCAACCTGCAACAGACGCACCGCTACTGCACGGTGGCGCACCAGATGAAGGCCGTCGAACCGATCGTGGACGGCCGCTACCTCCAGGCCGAAACCCAGAAGGCAGCCCTGGCCGCCGCCGCCGGCCTGCCCCTGGGCACCCTGGCTGGCGAGACCCAGCCGACCGTCAGCGTGCTGGCGGACAGCGACACCGGGGCCTGAACTCCCCCATTCCTGACGCTCCAGACCCCGCCCCAGCGACCCATTCCCCATGCCCGAGGACACCCCCCAAGCCGTCGGCGAAGCCATCGCGCCCCTGTCAGCCGGACCGGTGAGCCAGTGGTTGACCAGCCAGGGCTTCGAGCACCAGCTGCTGCCAGCCGACCACCTAGGGGTGGAGGTGATCGGCGTGGAACCGGCCTTTCTGCCGCTGCTGGCCACGGCGCTCAAGGCCCATGGCTTCGACTACCTGCAATGCCAGGGGGGCTACGACGAGGGTCCGGGCGGACGGCTGGTGAGCTTCTACCACCTGGTGAAGCTCGGCAGCCTGGCCGAGCGCGGTGCGGCCTCCGGCC
This sequence comes from Cyanobacteria bacterium M_surface_10_m2_119, assembly GCA_016882525.1. Taxonomy (GTDB): domain Bacteria; phylum Cyanobacteriota; class Cyanobacteriia; order PCC-6307; family Cyanobiaceae; genus NIES-981. The sequence goes on from VGPU01000044.1 coordinate 14,271, forward strand.
CCCTGCCGGCGGAGGTGAAACCGGAGGAGGTGCGCCTCAAGGTCTTCCTGGAGCGGGATGGGGACCTCACCATTCCCACGCTCTACGGGCTGTTCCGGGGGGCTGACTGGCAGGAACGGGAGACCTTCGACATGTATGGCATCCGGTTTGAGGGCCATCCCCACCCCAAACGCCTGTTGATGCCCGAGGACTGGCAGGGCTGGCCCCTGCGCAAGGACTACGTGCAACCCGACTTCTACGAGATGCAGGACGCCTACTGAGGCGCCCGCCCGGTTCCCTGGGGGAGCTGGCTGCTGCGCTGCTGCTTGTAGAAGCGCATCACCGCCAGGGCGAGACTGCGGGGGTCATGGCGCAGGGTGGCGGTGGGGCGCCCGCCCTGGAGAGGTGCCTGCATGACGCTGTAGCCCAGACGGCGCAACCGGCGGCTGTCGCAGATCACGGGTTCGGCACCCTGCTGGCGGTAATGGTGGAGCAGGGGTGAGGCCGGCAGATCCTCCTGGGCCAGCACCGCCGGGAACAGCCGCTGCTCCACGCCGATGCTGGCGAGCTGGGCCTCAATGGCCCGGAGGTGGCCCTCCACATCGAGGCCATCCGTCTCGCCGGGTTGGGTCATCAGATTGCAGATGTAGAGGCGCGGAGCCTTGCTGCGGGCAATGGCCTCCACCAGCTCGGGCACCAGCAGGTTGGGGAACAGGGAGGTGTACAGGCTGCCGGGGCCGAGCACAATCAGATCGGCGTGGGCAATCGCTTCGATCGCCCGGGGCAGGGCCGGCGGCCGCTCGGGAAGACAGCCAAGGCGCACGATCGGGCTGGGGGCATGGCCAATCCGGGATTCCCCCTCAATGCGCTCACCGTTCTCCAGCTCGGCCCAGAGCCGCACATCCACATTGGTGGCCGGCACCACCTGCCCCTGCACCGCCAGCACCCGGCTGGAGGCGGTGATGGCGGCCTCGAGGCTGCCGGTGATCGCCGTGAGGGCCGAGAGGAAGAGATTGCCGAAGCTGTGCCCCTCCAACCCTCCACCGGCCTGGAAGCGGTACTGGAAGAGGCGGGTGAGCAGGGGCTCCTCCCGGGCCAGGGCCGCCAGGCAGTTGCGGATGTCACCGGGGGGCTGCACCCCCAGTTCCCGCCGCAGCACGCCGCTGCTGCCGCCGTCGTCGGCCACGGTGACGATGGCGGTGAGATTGGAGCTGTAGCGCTTCAGACCACTGAGCAGGGTGGAGAGGCCGGTGCCGCCGCCGATCGCCACGATGCTGGGGCCGCGGTTGAGCCGACCCTGGGCGGCCAGGGCGTCCACCAGCAGGGTGTCCTTGTCGGGCGCCAGGGCCTGCTGGATGGTGCCGAAACTGCGGCTCTGGCCCAGCCAGATCAGGGCTGCGCCGATGGCCAGCACCAGGGGCCCGGTGACTTCCCGCGGCAGCACCGTGGTGATGTTCTTGAGCAGCCACTGGATGCCGGAGAGGGTCCAGTAGATCGGCTGCAGGTCGGCCCACACCGCTGCCCCGACCAGGGCGATCAGCAGCCCGAGCCCGGAGGTGACGACCCACCGCTTCACCACCAGACCGGGCTGCAGCCAGCGCACAGCCCGGCGGGAGCGGCTCACCAGATCCCGCTGACGCAGGTCGCCGCGCCCCAGCCAACCCGGGCGGGTGCGCAGGCGTCGCCGTAATTGCGGAGAAGGCGAGGCTCGCAGGGGCAAGGAGGGGGCGGAGCGGGCCGATTGCAGCCGACTGTAGGCAGGGCATCCCGGATGCACAGGCCCCCAGGGGACAGGGCGCGCTCCGAGACGGAATTGGCGGCAGGATGGGAGAGCACGCAGGCACTCGACCCTGGCCTCCCGCTCCTCCGTCGCTGCCGCTCCGGGCCCGGCCCGGCCTGCCACCGGCCCTGGCACGCCACCGGTCGACCCGCCCGTGGTGGAGATGCGTGATCTCACCCTCCAGTTCGGGGAGCACCGGGTGCTCAACAAGGTGAACCTCACCCTGCAGCCGGGGGAGCGCCTCGTGGTGGTGGGCCCCTCGGGGGCCGGCAAGTCGTCGATCCTGCGCCTGCTGGCGGGATTGCAGTTGCCCACCAGTGGCGAGCTGCTCCTCCATGGCCTGCCGCAGACCTATCTCCGCCTCGACCAGCAGCGCCCCCCCGATGTGCGGCTGGTGTTCCAGAACCCGGCCCTGCTCGGCTCGCTCACCGTGGGGGAGAACGTGGGGTTTCTGCTCTACCGGTTCAGTCGCCTGAAGGAACCGGACATCCGCGAGCGGGTGCATCAGGCCCTGGAGGCGGTGGGACTGGGAGGCATCGAGAACCAGCTGCCGGGCGAACTGAGCGGGGGCATGCAGAAACGGGTGAGCTTCGCCCGCGCCCTCATTCAGGATCCGAGCCAGCCGGGCGGCAAGGTTCCGCTGCTCCTGTTCGACGAGCCGACGGCCGGCCTTGACCCGGTGGCCTGCACCCGGATCGAGGACCTGATCGTGCGCACGACCACCCTCACCGAAGCCAGTTCGGTGGTGGTGAGCCATGTGCACAGCACGATCGAGCGCACCGGGGAGCGGGTGGTGCTGCTGTACGAGGGCCAGTTCCGCTGGCAGGGGGACCTGGAGGCCTATCGGCACACGGACAATCCCTATGTGGTGCAGTTCCGCAGCGGTAGCCTGAAGGGCCCAATGCAACCGGCGGAGGTCTGACGGATGCGCCGCTCCGTGCGTGAGGCCATCGTTGGTTTCTCCCTGCTTGCCGCCATCAGCAGCGCTGTGGGTCTGGGCCTGTGGCTGAGGGGTCTTTCACTCACCCGCCAATACTGGACCGTGCAGGCCCGCTTCCCCCAGGCCGGGGGCCTGGCGGTGCGCTCGCCGGTGGTCTACCGGGGGGTGATCGTGGGCAGCGTGCGCTCGGTGCAGGTCACCCCGGAGGCGGTGATCGCCGACCTGGAGATCACCAATCCCAGCCTCAGGCTCTCCCTGCCCGCGAGCGCCGAGATCGGCCAGGTGTCGATGCTCGGCGGCGATTCCCAGGTGGCTCTGGTGAGCACCGGCAAGAGTGTGCCGGCCGATGCCCCGAGCCCCCGCTCCAGCCGCTGCGACCGCAGCCGCATGCTCTGCGATGGGGCCCGGATCGCCGGCAACGAGGGCGCCAGCCTGGGCAGCCTCACCGCCCTCATGTACAGGCTGCTCGACGACGTGGATCGCGAGCAACTGGTGGCCAAGGTCACCAAGGTGGCCACGAGCGTCGATGCCACCTCCAAGGAGGCCACGGCCTTCCTGCGGGATGGTCGCGGCCTGATCGAGGAGGGCAAGGGCCTGGTGGGCAATCTGGAAACGTCGGTGCAGAGGGCCCAGCCCACGATCACGAACCTCAATGCCAGCTCGGCCCACCTGCGCCAGCTGCTGGCTGCACTCGACAATCCCAAGGTGGTGAACGAGCTCCAGCAGACGGTCGCCAACGCCGAGCGGCTCACCGCCCAGTGGGAAGCCGTGGGTGGCGATGTGAACAAGCTCACCGGCAACGAGCAGTTCATGGATGGCGTGCGCAGCGTGGCGGTGGGGCTCGGCAAGTTCTTTGACGAGCTCTACCCGGCCCAGACCGGAGCAGCCCGGGATCGCGCGGCCCGCCGGAAGGCCGAGCAGGACAACGCCCCAGCAGCCCAACCCTGAAGGTGGTGCAACACCAGGGGGCTCTCACCCCGCTGGTTCAGACCCCGGAGATGGCCTCCATGGCAATCGCGGCGATGGCCTGATCGCTGGCCTTGGGCAGCTGCACGTATTTGCCGCCGGCGGCCTCGGCCAGGTCCTTGCCCATGCCGCTGCCGATGAACTTGCGTTCGGTGTCGATCACCAGCAGCCTGATGCCCAGGGCCCGGTAGCGGCTGGCCACCTGCTTCACCTCCTCCTTGAGGTCCACCGGCTCCTCGCCCTCCAGCTCGGGCTGGCCCAGGGAGCGGCTGAGGGGCACGTTGCCGCGGCCATCGGTGATGGCGACCACCACCACCTGGCCGAGATCGCCGGTGGCCAGCGCGTTCGCGCCCACGCGCGCGGCCTGGGAGAGGCCGTGGGCGAGGGGTGACCCGCCGCCGCAGGGCATCGATTCCAGCCGCCGGCGGGCGGCGGTGATCGAGCGGGTGGGGGGCAGCAGCACCTCGGCGGCTTCGCCGCGGAAGGGGATCAGGGCCACCTCATCGCGGTTTTCATAGGCCTCGGTGAGCAGGCGGATCACGGCGCCCTTGGCGCTCTGCATGCGGTTGAGGGCCATCGAGCCGCTGGCATCCACCAGGAAGATCACCAGGGCACCGGCCTTGCGCTGCAGCTGCTTGGCGCGCAGGTCGCCGTCTTCCACCACCACCTTGCGGTGGGGTTCGCGCTCGCGGCGGCTCTTCTGATACGGCGCGGCGGCCCGCAGGGTGGCGTCCACGGCGATGCGCTTCACCGGGCCGCGCGGCAGCATCGGCTTCACGTAGCGGCCGCGGGAATCGCTGAACACCACAGCCCGGCTGCCGCTGCCGCCGGTTTTCGCCTTGGCGGCGCCGAACAGCAGGAGGTCGGGGTCGATCGCCACCGCCTCCGGATCGAGCAGAAACTCCTCCGGCACCTGGGGGGGCGCCTGGTCCTCGGGGGTGTCGTCCTCCTGATCGTCGGGCTCGTTGTCGTCGTCGGGCTCGTCGGACTCCTGGTCGTTCTCGGGCGGCTCGGGCTCCTCGGGCGGCTGCTCGCCCTGGGGCGGCGGTGGCGGCGGCGGGGGCTCCAGAGGCTGGTCAGGGTCGGGCGGCGGCAGCTGGGAGGCGCGGGGGGCGATCACCAGGCGCACAGCCACCTGCAGGTCGTCGGCCTCCACCCGGTCGCGACCGCTGAGGGCGGCATGGGCGCGGGCGACACGCACCGCATAGAGCTCGCTGCGGTGGCCCTCCACGCCGCCACGAAGAGCCTCATTCACCAGATAGGCAATCTGTTCGCGGGAGATCTGCACATCCGGGAGCCACTGGCGCGCCAGCAGCAGCTGGGTGGCCAGGGCGTCACTGTCCTCCTGCCACTTGGCGCGGAAGCGATCGCTGGTTTCGGCGTGCTCGATGGCGGCGCGGCTGATCTCCACCCGCTGCTCCAGCTCGAGCACCTGGTTGGCCGACAGGCAGATGGCGAAGCGATCAAGCAGGTGGTCGCGCACCGCCCCCTCCTCTGGGTTGAAGGTGGCGATCAGCAGGCAGCGGCAGGGGTGGCTGAGGC
>VGPU01000045.1 GCA_016882525.1 Cyanobacteria bacterium M_surface_10_m2_119
TGGTGCCGGCGTTCTACGTGCTGATGAAACGGCTGGAGGCCAGCTGGTTTCCCGCCAGCGCCGGCAAGCCCTCCCTGCCCGCCCCCTGAGCCATGCCGCTGCCCCACCCACCCGGTTACAAGCCCCCGCGCCAGAGTCACCTGGATCGCCGCCGGGTGCTGCTGGCCGGCGTGATCCTCAGCCTGATCGCCGCCGGCCTGCTGGTGCTGGGGCGTCGGGCGGCATCCCATGCTGGCAATGCCCTGCCCCACGCTTCGCTGGAGCGGGCCCTAGTGGTGGTGCTGGTGGCCGGCGGCTGCGGCGCCTGGGGTGAAACGATGCGGCAGCTCGCCGCCATCGCTCGCAGCAACGGCGAGGACGCCTGAGCCGATGCTGCGCCGATGTCTCGGACCTGTCGCCGTCACCGCCCAGGCGGTGGGCACCGTGGGGCTGACGCTCACGGCCGTGTTCAACATCCCCGAGGCCATGCGCAGTGCTGGCAGTGCCACCTGGATCAGCTACGGCCTGGCCCTGGTGGTGGTGTTGCTGGTGGGCGAAACCCTGGTGCTGTTCCGCCAGCTGCCCGGCAGCGCCAACGGCATCGCCGGCTATGTGGGTGCCGGTTTGGGGCCGCGTCTGGGCGCCGTGGCCAGCTGGGCCCTGCTGCTGGGCTATGGCGCCACCCTGCTGGGCTGCCTGGTGTTCTTCGGGATGTTTCTCGAGCAGCTGGCCCTGCATCTGGGCCTGCCGCTGCCGCGGCTGCTGGCCTACCTGCTGGGGGCGTTGGGCTGCCTGGAGCTGGCCCGCCGCGATGTGCAGCTCTCCACCCACACGATGCTCGTCACCGAGAGCGTGTCGGCGCTGATCATCCTCAGCCTCACGGCGGCGGTGGTGCTCAAGGGCTGGGGCACTGCCGATCTCAATGCCATCGATCCCCTGCGCGACACGGCAGCCCAGGTGCGCTCCGGCCTGATGGTGGCGGTACTCAGCTTCATTGGCTTCGAGAGTGCCGCCAACCTGGGCAGCGAAGCGTTGCAGCCCGAGCGGGCGATCCCGCGCAGCATCCGCACCGCCGTGCTGGTGGCCGGTGGGCTGTTCATGGTGTGGGGCGCCTTTCTGCCGGAGGGGCTGGCCTGGCTGCCGGCGGCGGTCCGTCAGGGCCTCGATCCGCTCAGTGCCCTGGCCGATCGCCTCGGCATTCCCGGCGCGGGCCTGTGGATCAAGCTGGGCGCGCTGCTGTGTCTGTTCGGCACCTGCATCGGCGCCCTCAATGCCCTGGCCCGGCTGCTGTTCGGCCTGGCCGAGCAGCGGCTGCTGCCGGCTTTCCTGGCCCGGGTGCATCCCCGTTTCGGCACCCCGTCGCGGGCCCTGCTCACCCTGGGCCTGCCCCTGGTGGCCGGCGGCGCGCTGGTGGTGCAGCGGGATCTCACGCTCAACCAGATCTTCGGCCTGTTCGGTGGCTTCACCGTGCTCGGCTTTCTGCTCGTGTATGGCCTGGTGGCGCTCGCCAGCCTGCGGGTGACCTTGCCGGGCAACACGCGCGCCCGGCAGCTGCTGGTGGGCGGCACCTGCCTGGCGGCCGTGAGCGCCATGGCGATCGCTTACCTCTCGGGAGCCGTGGGCCAGCAGAACGCCATGCTGCTCACCTTCGCGGGCCTGCTGCTGCTGGGGGCGCTAAGGGCGTGGTCGGTGCCGCTGCAGCCGGAATGGCTCAGGTGATCACGGTGGGCCGGTCCATGCCCGTGCGGGTCTTGATCTCGGCGAGGCCATCGATCGCTGTGATCAGATCACCCAGGGCCGCCTGGGGATCCTGGCTCAGATTGCCGCTGGGGGGCACGTAGCTCTCCAGGTACACCCGCAGCGTGGCGCCCTGGGTGCCGGTGCCCGAGAGCCGCAGCACCACCCGGCTGCCGTCGTCGAGCAGCAGGCGCAGGCCTTGGCCGCTGGTGAGGGAGCCATCCACCGGATCGGTGTAGGCGAAGTCGTCGGCGGTGGCGATGGTGCGGCCGGCGAAGGCCTGGCCCACCAGGGCGGGCTGCATCTCCTGCACGCGCTTGTAGAGGCCATGGGCGGCCTCACTGGCGATGGCTTCGTAGTCGTGGCGGGAGTAGTAGTGGCGGCCGAAGCGGTTCCAGTGCTCCGCCATGATCTGGGCCACGGGCTCGCGCCGCCTGGCCAGGATGTTGAGCCAGAACAGCACGGCCCAGAGGCCGTCCTTCTCGCGGATGTGGTTGCTGCCGGTGCCGAAGCTCTCCTCGCCGCAGAGGGTGATGCGGCCGGCATCGAGCAGGTTGCCGAAGAACTTCCAGCCGGTGGGCGTCTCGTAGCAGGGCAGGCCCAGGTCTTTGGCCACCACATCGGCGGCGGCACTGGTGGGCATCGAGCGGGCCACGCCGGCCAGGCCATCGGCGTAGCCCGGAGCCAGGGTGGCGTTGGCGGTGAGCACCGCCAGGCTGTCGCTGGGGTTCACGAAGCAGCGCTGGCCCAGGATCATGTTGCGGTCGCCGTCGCCGTCGCAGGCGGCGCCGAAGCGGTAGGCGTCGCTGCCCAGCAGCAGCTCCGCCAGCTCGTGGGCGTAGGTGAGGTTGGGGTCGGGGTGGCCGCCGCCGAAATCCTCCAGGGGAGTGCCGTTGCGCACCGTGCCGGCTGGCGCCCCCAGCAGCCCCTCGAGGATGCGCGTGGCGTAGGGGCCGGTCACGGCGTGCATGGCGTCGAAGGCGATCGGGAAATCGCCGCGCAGCAGATCGCCGATGGCGTCGAAGTCGAACAGCTTCTGCATCAGCGCCACGTAGGCCTCGACGCCGTCGACCACCTCCACGGTCATGGCGCTGAGCTGCTGGCTGCCGGGCTGGTCCAGTGCCAGCTCCGGGGTGCCCTCGAGGATGCGGTAGCCGTCGAGCGTCTGGGTGACGGCGAAGATGGCGTCGGTGATCGACTCGGGGGTGGGGCCGCCGTTGGCGCCATTGATCTTCACGCCGAAATCGCCCTCGGGGCCGCCGGGGTTGTGGCTGGCGGAGAGGATCACGCCGCCGATCGCACCGTTCTGGCGGATCAGGTGGGAGGCGGCGGGCGTGGAGAGGATGCCGCCAGTGGTGGTGATCAGCCGGGCCACGCCGTGGGCCGCGGCCATGCGGGCGATCACGCCGATGGCGCGGCGGTTGCCGTAGCGGCCATCACCGCCCACCACCAGGGTGCCGCCGGCCACCCCGGGCAGCACCCGCAGGCTGGATTCGATGAAGCTCTCCAGGTAGTGGGGCGTCTCGAACTGTTTGCTGCTCTTGCGCAGGCCCGAGGTGCCGGGCTTCTGGTCGGCGAAGGGGCTGCTCAGGCTGATCTGCTGGACGGTGGCAGCCATGGAGCGGACGCAAAGCGCGCCCAAATTAACCCTGACTCTCCAGCAGTTCTGGCAGTCCCATTCACCCTGGCTAGGGTTCAGGCGGGTCTGCTGAATGGGCTGTGGAGCCTGAATCCTCCCGATCAGCGCGATCGCGGTCACTGCGAGCGCTTGTCCGCAGCAGTGCCGGGAGCGCTGCCCTGGGTGCCGCGGTGGCCTTGGGGATGGCGACACTCGCTGCCCAGGCCGGCGTTCTGGGCGGGGCACGGGCTTTGCCCTATGAGCAGGCAGTCGCCCGATCCCGAGGTGCTGCAGAGGCCGTTCTCGATCGCGCCGGTGCCGAGAGCTGCCTGCGGGGCAAGCTCACCAATGCCCTGCTGGGCCTGAGTGCCAGTTGCCAGGCTGCAGGCCAGGAGAATGCCCTCTGTCGTCTTGCTGACGACGCTGTGGTTCAGCTCAGCTGGCCCCTCGCCTTCATGGACGCCACGGCGACCCAGGTGCTGGAGTTGTCCCGGTAGGCGCCTGGAGCTGCAGCTCTCGATGGGCGGCCCTGATCAAGGTGGGCCTGAGGGCCCACCGGCCGATCCAGGGGGTGGCGCTGCGGGTCTGGCCTGGATCTGACAGGACCGCACCATCTCGACGGCCACCCGGTCGAGGCGATCCCGGCGCGCAAAGCTGTTGCTGCCGGCCACCACCGCCTGTTCCCGGATCTGCCAGAGGTTGTCCTTGCAACTGCCCGGCAGACGGAGATGGTCGAGCAGGCCATCGGCCTGACGGCGTGCCTGCTCACAGGCTCCGGCTTGGTTGTCCCGGCCGCAGGTGAAGGTGAGCAGCTGGAGCTGGCGCAGGGACTCACGGGTTGGGTAGGGCGGATCCTGGAGCTGGGCCTGGCCGGGCGTCCAGGGTGCCAGGCTCAACAGGGCGGCCAAGGCGAGCCCACCCACGGGACCCCAGGGCCGTTCAAGTCGCTGGGCCCTGCCCTGGCGGGCGTCAGGGCACCTGGGGAACTGCTCAGAAGGCATCACCATCAGGGGGCGTCAGGGCTGCTCAGACTGGGCTCCCCCATCATGGCGGGCCCCGTCAGGTGCCGGAGCGGGCAGTCCAGGCAGTGCCACCAGGCCCTGGCGCAGCGGTGTCTGGTCGTGGCGCCAGCGCCGGGCCACCAGGTTCCCCAGCCACGGTCCCTGCAGGCGCATCCAGCGACGCAGCAGAGGTTGCTCCAGCAGCAACCGGCCTCGCCGGGTTTCGGCAGCCTGTCGCTCCTGCAGCCCGCTGATCTCGGGCCGGCGCTGGCGTTCGATCCATGCCAGGGCCCTGGGCAGGGCTGCATCCGGTTCCCAGCCCGCCGGGCCACCATCGCCCAGCACCGGGATCAGCGCCCGGGCCGCCACCCAGGCATCCCGCAGAGCCAGGTTGAGGCCCTGGGCGCGTACCGGGCTCAGGGGGTGGGCCGCATCCCCGAGCAGCAGCAGGCCTGGCCGCCACCAGCGCTCGGCCTGGCCCACCATCACCGGCAGGCGCGTGGGAGTGCTGATCCGCTCGCTCTGCTCACGCCACCACACGGCCAGCTCCGGCGGGCTCAGGGCCGCCAGCCGCCGGCCCCAGCCGGCCCCGTCGATGTCCCGATCGCTGTTGCGGGCGCCAGGCGGCTGCACCCAGCCGATCTGCACGCCGCCGGATGCCCCTTCGAAGGCGCTGAACAGTCCTTCCTGCCCCACGGCGGTGGTGAACCATCCCTCGAGCGGGGAGCGGGTGTCAGCGTCGACCTGGAACCAGAGCAGATCAAACGACGGGGCCTGGCTGTGCAGGACCAGCCGGGCCTGCTGGCGCAGGGCGGAGCTGCGCCCATCGGCCGCCACCACGAGCTGGGCCTCCATCGCCGTTCCATCCGCCAGTCGCACCCCCGCGATGCGATCGCCGCTCCACAGCAGTGCCTGCACCCTCTGGCCTTCCAGCACCGTCGCCCGGGGGCAGCGGCGCACCAGCGCCAGCAGATGGCGCAGCAGGGCGGGCTGACTGATCAGGGTGCAGCCCGGTCCATCCCCCCCCTCCAGCGGTTCCGGCAGCTGGAACAGCTCCTGGCCATCGAGCAGAAAGCGCCAGCCCTCCAGGGGCTGCTGAGGGATGGCCCTGGGCAGCGGCAGCAGCCCCATGGCCTCCAGCACCGCCAGCCCATGGGGCATGAGGGCCTCCCCTCGGAAGCGGCGGGCCGGATCGGTGCTGGCTTCGATGAGCACCACCGGGATGCCCTGGCGAGCCAGCAGCAGGGCGAGGGTTGCGCCGGCCGGGCCGGCGCCCACGATCACAGTCGGCAGGTCGGTCATGGCTGAGCAGGCGTTCGCGGGTCCTGCTGCTGGCGCCGGCTCCGCGGGCTGCTGGTCAGAGGAAAGCCGAATAGGTGGGGCTGGCCTGGCTGGACGGGGTCTGTTGACCCATCAGTTCACCCTTCTTGGCCAGCAGATAGTCCACCAGTTCCTGCTGCACTTCCAGCAGTTCCCGGGTGCAGCCACGGAAGGCGGCCCGATGGCGGATCTCGTCGTGACGCGTGTGCAGGTCACGCAGCATCAACTGAATGGCATCGAGCGTGGCCAGCTGCTGCCGGGAGCCGGGATTTGCAGGCATGGGCTCAAACGATCCGGCCACCCATCCTAGTTGCGCAGTTGGCGACCACTGCCACAGGCGTGCAACTGGCGCTCCCGCTTGCGCTGCAACCGTGGCGTGATCCCCAGCTCCGCTCCACGCCAGAGCTGGTCGATCTCGGCCCGGAAATGGGCGGCCACGGCCTTTGAGTCGATCACCAGGAGGGTCTCATCGTTCTGATGTGCGGCACTGGGGCTCCAGTTGAAGGAGCCTGTGATCACGCGCTCCTGATCGAGGATCGCCAGCTTGTGGTGCAGCTTGTCCCCGGCGGCCAGCCGTGGGGTTCCCACGCCGTCGATGCCGCCTTGCCGCGGACGGTTGTGGGCCTCCAGGCGGCAGCGATGGTCCGGCAGGCTCACGCCCAGCAGATCGAGCACCTCGCTGAAGGAGCGATTGGCAAAGCCCGGGTCGGCCAGCAGCCGGATGCTCACCCCCCTGTTGTGAAGGCTGGAGAGGCGGTCGCCCAGTTGTTGGTCGGAGAGGACGAACAGGGCCAGATCCGCCTGCTCCCGCGTGGCCTCCAGCAGACCATCGATCACCTGGAGGCCGTGGTGCTCCTCGCGGCGGCGATGGGGAGCAAACAACACGCCCACCGGCACGGAACCCACGCGCACCCAGCGCATCGGCCCACCCGCCTTGCCCAATCCGAAGCGGCTGTCCGGGGCACCACCGGGACCATCGCCCCACATGGCCTCGAATTCCTGGCGGAAGAGGGCTGCGAGCTCCGCGCTGCGCAGCCGAAGAAGATGATTCACATTCCCGCGGCTGCGCGGATCATCCGGGTCGCCGTGGATGCAGGAGGCCGTGAAGTTGGCGGAGCCCGTGATCACCTCGCGGTTGTCAATCACCACGAATTTGTGGTGCATCAGACCGCTGCCCGCGCTGCCATCGGCGGTGTCGTCGACGACCGGTACGCCGCCATCACGCAGGATCACCAGGGCATCCCCGCCACCGAGGGCCCGGAGCTGGTGCTGGCGATGGCGTCCCCGGGCATCGAGGTCCGCCGGGTGGGTTTCGCTCCAGGGGCGGCTGTAGGTGTTTTCGATCACCACCCGCACATCCACGCCTGCGCGCCGGCGTGCCACGAGGGCCTCGGCGATCTTCGGCAGGGAAAGTTCCTGCACCGCCACCAGAATCTCGCTGCGGGCCTCGCCGATGCTCTTCAGCACAAAGGCTTCGAGGTCGTCACCGGCCCGCCAACGGCCATCGATCGGGCTGCGGTACCGGCTGCCCGGGCGATGGTTGAAGGCCAGGCTGATGCCTTCGGGCAGGGGGGGCGGCTGAGGCGGCTGGCCCAGCAACTGGGCCTGGGCCGTGCAGCCGCTCAACACAAGGCCCAACACCCCGCAAAGGCTGCGACGCAACAGCTGAGACATCGGACAGGATGCGCTGACCCTCAGGGTTGCCGCAACTGCCCAGGAGTCTTCAGTGTTCGCCGGGCATTTCCGCCGTGCGCAGCATGAGGATGAACCAGGTGGTGCCCAGTATCACCGCGGTGAGCACGGCCGCTGGCAGGCCGGCCCAGCGCAGCACCAGGGGAACGACCACAGGGAACGCCAAGGCCCCGGTCAGGGGGGTGAAGGCGACCACAGCCTGCTTGAACGGCATCACGGCTCAGGCCTCAGAACCACTCATTGACGGCTTTGTCGGCGGGGTTGCTGTTGTCTTCCGGGGTGATTCGGCTGAATTCCAGGGTGATGTTGCGCTTCTGTTCGCCATCGGCGGCAATCGCCTCGATGGGGTAGAGCTGTTTGCCGTCGCGGAACGGCACCTGCACCCGGAAGGTGCCGTCTGCGGAGAGAGGCACCTCTTCACCGCCGATGCTGAGGCGGGCAGAAGGATCGGTGGCGCCGTACACGATCAGCTCGGCATCGGCCACCAGCCAGAAGGAGCGCTGTCGGGGGGCGACGCCACCGATTCCCGAATCCCGACCACTCGCCCAGAGGCCGGCGCCGGAGGCATTGAGCCCACTGTTGTCCAGTCCGGCAGCATCGAGCTCGTGGAAGGCTTCAGACCCGCGGCTGATGCGTCGCCACTGGGATGTGGCGCTCTGGTACAGGCGCTCGTGCAAACCACTGTCGGCCGGCTCCACCGGCGCAGGCATCGGCGCCGGTGCGGCATCGAGGGAGAAGGGCACGAACTGATCGAGGATCTGCTCGCTGGGATGGAGGGCAGGCACCCTGGCAACAGAGGAGAACGCCAGGGACATCCAGCCCCCGCCGTTGCCCTTGCGGTAGCCCAGTTCCACCCGGTAATCCCGGTCGCTCAGGGGCACAGGCAGGTACCACTCGGTGGCGTGGCTGTCGACCATCACCTCCTGAAGGGTGTGGGGGTGCGCCGAGCCGCCCGGCAGGCCGGTGACGTCGGCCACCCGCAGGCAGAGCTGGGTTGCCCCGGCTGCCTGCGCCGCCATCCGATCGGCCTCGGCGATCTCCCAGAACACGTAGGCCCACTGGGGATCGCGGGGCAGGAAGACCACGCTGGTCTCCGCTTCCGGCCGAGGTGCCGGGGCCATCTCCGCCTCGATGGCCTTGAGGCTCGGCTCCTGCGTGTCATGCCGCTGTTCGATGGCGGCTACGAGTTCTTCCTTTGACTTGCGGCTGTACAGAGCTACACCCAGGTCGCTGGCCACCTGGCGGAGCTGCCGCAGAGTCATGCGGGCTAACGAACTGAGGGTAGGGCTCACAGCAACAGGTTTCGTTTGGGATCAGCGTGAGTGACTATCCCACTGGTTGCCGGAGTTGATGGCAGGCGGTCAGGAACCACTGACCGGCGATCCCGCGCCGCCCGGGGGGCTGCCGCACAGCGGCTCACCCATGACACCCCACCAAAAAGGCGGCCTGGTGGGGCCGCCTGACGGGTTGGCTTGAGCGACGGCGCGTCAGCCGCAGGCTCTTGGCCTCAGCGGCCGATGCTGCGGTAGGGCACCTTGGCGAGGTAGTCGATGTCGGCGCTGGCCGAGGCGCTGGCCCCGCGCATGGCCGGCAGGCTGCGCACGATCGAGAGGTAATCCTCGGGGAACCCTCCGCGGCGCTGGCGGGCGCGTTCGGGGTAGGCCTTGGCGGTACCGGTGTAGACGACCTGGGGGAAGCCGAGGATCCCCCGGTAGTAGGCGTCGTATCGGGGGCTGGTGATGTTGAACGGCGTCTCGCCCAGATCCCGGCTGCCCACCACCCGGTTGCGGTGGTAGGGCACGGTGTCGTAGCCGAAGGCTTCCAGGTACTCCTGGGAGTCGAGGATGTCGTCGACCATCCCCCTGACACCGCGGGTCATCAGCACCGCCGACCAGGCGATCTCCTCGGACTTGCCATAAGTCTTGCGGCCCAGCAGCTTCTCCACCAGGTGGCGGGCCACCTTGTAGTTGTTGTTGAGGTTGTAGAAACTGCGGGTGAAGGTGTCGGAGAGACACAGGGAGCGGATGAAGTCACGCACGGTGATCTGGCCGTTGCGCAGCTGCGACTCCAGGGTGCGCTCCCGATCCACCTTGAAGGCGTGGAAAAAGATCTGGCGGTAGGCCGCCTCAATCACGTTCTGATCTTCGCGATCCATGGCCTTCTCCATGGAAACGGCCTTCGGGTCCTCATCCGAACCCACGCGCAGGGAATCAACCCGGGAGTTCTGGGTGGTGGGCGCGTACTTCAGGAGGGGCAGGGCCACGCGACTACGGCATCCGTCGCCGTGGATCGTAGAAGTGCACCCTGGGAGCCACTGAGCCCTCCGAGCGAGGGCTCACAGTCCGTAACGTTCGCCACAGACTGGGCTCTTACCAGCCCAGGGGCGACAACCGGCCTTCGCCGGCCAAGGGGGAGGCCGGGGGCTCGGCGCCCGAGCCGGCAGTGGCGGCCGGCTCGCCAGCGGCCGGATCGACCAGCCGGGTCTCCACGCAGAAGGAGGCGGTGTTGGAGAGCCCTTCCACCGTGCTGGTGCGCAGCCGCACGTCCGGGCCCGCGAAGCTGAAGCGCTCCAGACTGTTCATGGTCTCGTAGCTGGTGGTCAGCAGCAGGCCGTCCCGCTCGTCCATGGCGAACTGGCCGGCCACCGGAGCGGTTTCGGCATAGCCCCGGTCCCGCAGCAGCAGGCCCGTGCGGCCCCGTTCGTCGGTGGGGATCAGACCGAACACGCTCTCCCCCTCATGAGCTTCGCCGGCCTTGTCCCAGGCCATCGAGGCGTTCCAGGTGACGCGGCAGCCTCCCACCAGGCCAGCGGGATCCTGCTGGTGGAGGGCGGCGATGGCGATCAGGCGGGCGTCGTCCGGTATCAGTTCCACCACTTCGATCCAGGAGTCGCCGGCCTCAGCCCTGCGGTGGAGGAGGTGGTGGCTGGTGCGCTGGGAGCGCCAGCGGCCGCAGCTGAGCCGGAAGAAGCTGAGCGCGTCGGCGATCGGGAGGCTCACGGGCAGGGACAGGCTGCAGCGATGATCGCAACCCGGCGCGCCCCACGGGGATGGCAAGCGGATGCTGAGCGGTGCGGCTGCGGCCCTGGGAGCGGCCCTCTGCTGGACCTTGGCCAGCGCGCTCTGGCGTCGTCTGCCGACATCCCTGGCAGCAGCTGAACTCAATCTGCTCAAGAACCTGCTGGCCCTGGTGCTGCTCGCACCGCCGCTCGTCTGGCATCTGGGTTTCACCTCTGCCTGGGTGGTCGGCGGTCCAGCGGCCCTGGCGCTGTTGCTCCTCAGTGGTGTGCTGGGCATCGCGACCGGCGACACCTGCTACTTCGCCGCCCTGCGCCGCATCGGCACGCGCCGCACGCTCACCATCAACGCGGGCGGTCCGGCGGTCACGGCCGCCGTCGGCGTGGTGCTTCTCGCGGAGGTGCCCCGTCAGTCCCAGTGGCTGGGAATCAGCCTGATCACCCTGGCGGTGGTGCTCGTGGCCCTGCAGCGCCCGGCCGGCGCCTGCGCACTCCGGCAGCGGCGGATGGGGGTGACGCTGGCCCTGGCTGCGGTGGTCTGTGGGGTGGCAGGCGCCCTGCTGGCCCGCTCGGTGCTGCGTGCCGTGGCCCTCAGTGTGCTGCTGGCCGCTGCCCTGCGGCTCCTGGGCGGCAGTCTCGTGCTGCTGCCCCTGGCACCGTCCCTGCTGCGCCGTCTCCTTCGCCCTCCGCAGCCCCGGCCGCGGCACTGTCGTTGGCCCCTGGCCCTGGTCGCCACCCTGCTGGGCACCAGCTGTGGCATTGCGCTGCAGCAGCTGGCCCTGAGCCTGTTGCCGGCCGGCATGGCGGTGGCCCTGCTGGCCACTGCACCGGTGCTGGCCTTGCCGGTGGGCTACTGGGAGGGGGATCGGCCCGGGCTGCTGGGGGCCGCCGCCGCCGGCCTGGCCCTGGGGGGTGTGGTGCTGTTGAGCACTTAGCGCTCCAGCCGCCGGTCGGCCTGCTCAAGCGCCCAGGCACAGAGATCAGGCAACTCCAGGGCCAGGGGATCGCAGTGTCGCTGGGCCGCGATCTGGGTCAGGACTTCGCCCAGGCGGGTCAGCTGCACGGTGAACATCCGTTGAAAGGCTGCATCCGTGCGGATGCTCTGCTCCTGGCTGGCCCAGTCGGCGATCACCCCGGCTTCGGGGATGGGACCGCTGCGGCGGCCGGCGATGGCCTGGAGGCTGCGCAGCCCATGGGCCAGCAGTCGCAGGTGGTGGCGTTCCATCGCCGGCAGCAGGGTGCTCTCCAGCAGGGTCAGTTCCTCGGTTGTGAGGGGACCGCTGCTAAGGGGATCCATGGCAGTTGGTGCAGTGGCGGCAGGGCTGGTAACGGAATGGATGGGACGCAGGCGCCCGGCTCACGCCCCTGCCCGGGGTGACAGGCGGAAGCCGCAGGAGTGACCTTCTTCCAGGCGCCAGTGCACCCGCTCCACTTGGCAGTCGGGGAAGGTGGAGCGGATCAGCTGCAGCTCCTGATCGCAGACGCAGGGGAACTGTTCTGCAATGCGCATCACAGAGCAGTGGAATTCACTGATCAGCCACGACTGGCCATCGGCATCCGCCGCACACTCGGCCACGTAGCCCTCCCCGCGTCGCAGCTCCACGAGCCGCTCCAGTCGCTCCCTGAGGCTCCCCTGGCCGAGCAGCCGGCGGTAGCTTTCGGCCTTCTGGGTGGCCTGCTGACTCATCAGCCGCTGCAGCGTCTCGGCCGGGAGCTCGTCGGCGATCGATTCGAGCAACCCCAGGGCGAACTGCTGGCCGCCATCTGGAAACTGGGCAGTGCCTGCAGCCGTCAGATGCCAGCGGTTGCTGGGCCGGCCTGGGCCTTCAGCGGCGGGGCTGGAGGCCACCAGACCCCCATCCTCGAGGGCCCGCAGGTGACGCCGCATCACCTGCACGGACACCTGCAGGTGGTGGGCCAGGTCAGCAGCCGTTGCCTCACCCCGGCGCAGCAGCAGGGCCAGGGCCGCCTGGCGGGTGCCGCCACCGGGTTCGGTGGTCGGGGCTGCAACCGGAGATGGAACGGGGGAGAGGCTCATGGCGAGGGCCTGGCCCCCACACGATGCCACGCCTGAACAGGGGTTGGGGGCAGGGCGCCCGAGAGGCCATGGCAGGGCTGCACAATGGCCCATGCCCGCCATCTCCAGACCCGGTGCCCTAGGCTGACCAATAACGAAACTGTCGTGTTTCGTTATTGGCGAAGTCTGCGGCCTCCGGGTCTGCGGTCCTCCCCGGTGGGTGGAGCTCCCCGCTCCCTTCTTCCGGTTGATGCCTCGAGCCTCTGATCCGCTGCCATGACTGATCCTGCCCAAAGCTCCGCCGCGGCCACCGACAGCCTTGAGGTGATCCGCAAGTTTGCCGAGACCTACGCCCAGCGCACCGGCACCTATTTCTGCAGCGACCCCGGTGTCACCGCCGTGGTGCTTGAGGGCCTTGCCCGGCATAAGGATGAGCTCGGGGGTGCGCTTTGCCCTTGTCGTCACTACGAGGACAAGCAGGCGGAGGTGTCCCAGGCCTTCTGGAACTGCCCCTGCGTGCCGATGCGCGAGCGCATGGAATGTCACTGCATGCTCTTCCTCACGGAGGACAACCCTTTCCGGGGCGAGAAGCAGACCATCTCAATGGAGGAGATCAAGGCAGCCACCGCTGGTCAGTAGCTCCAGGCCCAAGCTCTTTCGCTCCGCCCGCCATGTCCACCGCCACCGTTGGAGATCTGGTCTCTCAGCCGTACAAGTACGGCTTTGTCACTGAGATCGAAACCGAGAAGATCGCCAAGGGCCTCAGCGAGGATGTGGTTCGGCTGATCTCAGCGAAAAAGGAGGAGCCGGCGTTCCTGCTGGAATTCCGTTTAAGGGCATTCCGCCAGTGGCAGCAGATGCAGGAGCCTGACTGGGCAGCTCTGGGTTTCCCGGCGATTGACTATCAGGACATCATTTATTACGCCGCTCCCAAGCAGCAACAGAAAAAGACCAGCCTCGATGAGGTGGATCCCAAATTGCTTGAGACCTTTGACAAGCTCGGTATCCCTCTGAGTGAGCAGAAGCGTCTCTCCAATGTGGCTGTTGATGCGGTGTTTGACAGCGTCTCCATCGCCACCACCTTCAAGGAGCAGCTGGCTGAGCACGGGGTGATCTTCTGCTCGATCAGTGAGGCGGTGAAGGAGCATCCCGAGCTCATCGAGCGCTACCTCGGCACCGTGGTGCCCAGCAACGACAACTACTTCGCGGCTCTCAATTCGGCTGTCTTCAGCGACGGCTCCTTCGTGTTCATTCCCAAGGGTGTGGAGTGTCCGATGGAGCTCTCTACCTACTTCCGCATCAACTCCGGGGATACCGGCCAGTTTGAGCGCACCCTGATCGTGGCCGAAGAAGGGGCTTCGGTGAGCTACCTGGAGGGGTGCACGGCGCCGATGTTTGACACCAACCAGCTGCATGCGGCAGTGGTGGAGCTGGTGGTTCTCGATGACGCCTCAATCAAATACTCCACCGTGCAGAACTGGTATGCCGGTGATGAGAACGGCGTGGGCGGCATCTACAACTTCGTGACCAAGCGGGGCCAGTGCCGCGGTGATCGCAGCAAGATCAGCTGGACACAGGTGGAAACCGGTTCGGCGATCACTTGGAAATACCCCAGCTGCGTGCTGCAGGGTGCCGATTCCGTGGGCGAGTTTTACTCCGTGGCGCTCACCAACAACAAGCAGCAGGCCGACACGGGTACCAAGATGATCCATGTGGGCCCCCGCAGCCGCTCCACGATCGTGAGCAAGGGCATCAGCGCCGGCCACTCCAGCAACAGCTATCGCGGGCTGGTGCAGATCGGCCCCAAGGCTGTGGGCGCGCGCAACTACAGCCAGTGCGACTCGATGTTGATCGGCGATCAGGCCGCCGCCAATACCTATCCCTACATCCGCTGCCAGCAGCCCGATGCGGCGATTGAGCATGAGGCCAGCACCTGCCGCATCTCCGAAGATCAGCTCTTCTATCTCCAGAGCCGGGGGATCGGCTTTGAGGAGGCCGTCTCGATGATGGTGAGCGGCTTCTGCCGCGATGTGTTCAACCAGCTGCCGATGGAATTTGCGGCCGAGGCTGACAAGCTGCTGGCCCTCAAACTGGAGGGATCCGTCGGCTGAAGCCGCCCGCTTGCGTCGGCCTCCGTGTGGGGGGCGCAGTCTGCTGAACCCTCGGTCTGCCTCGTTCCATCCCGTTCTTTTTCTTCCCCTTCTCCCCGACTGTTTCCACCGTGATTCGCCCCGACGCCCCGGTCTTGCTCGACATCCGCGACCTGCAGGCCGCGGTGGAGGATCAGCCGATCCTCAAGGGGGTGAATCTCACCATCCGCGCGGGTGAAATCCATGCGGTGATGGGCCGCAACGGCAGTGGCAAGAGCACCCTCTCCAAGGTGCTGGCCGGGCACCCCGCCTACACCGTGACCGGCGGCAGGGTGCTCTACAAGGGTGAGAACCTGCTGGAGTTCGATCCCGAGCAGCGGGCCTGCATCGGCCTGTTTCTGGGCTTCCAGTACCCAGTGGAGATCCCTGGGGTGAGCAATCTGGAATTCCTGCGGGTGGCCACCAACGCCCGCCGGGCTGAGCAGGGTTTCGAGGAGCTGGACACCTTTGCCTTCGAGGATCTGGTGCGCGAGCGGCTGGCGGTGGTGCAGATGGATCCCGCTTTCCTGGAGCGCTCGGTGAATGAGGGCTTCAGCGGCGGCGAGAAGAAGCGCAACGAGATTCTGCAGATGGCGCTGCTGGAGCCCCTGGTGGCGATCCTCGATGAAACCGATTCCGGTCTCGACATCGATGCCCTGCGCATCGTGGCCGGCGGCGTGAACCAGCTGGCCAGCCCCGACAACGCCACCCTGCTGATCACCCACTACCAGCGGCTCCTGGATCTGATCACCCCCGACCATGTGCATGTGATGGCGGCGGGCCGCATCCTGCGCAGCGGTGGCAAGGAACTGGCCCTGGAGCTGGAGCGCACAGGCTACGACTGGGTGGACCAGGAGCTGGATCGTCTTGCAGCCGGTGGACAAGAGGCTGGGCGCACCCCGGTGGAGGTGGGCTGATGGTGGCGACTCCCACGGCTCCCACCTCGACCGGCCGTGCTGGGGCTGGGGATGCTGCCTGGCTGGCGACCTTGGCCGGTGCCCCCCTGCCGAGTCGTCGTCAGGAGGACTGGCGCTTCACGGATCTGAAGGCCCTGACGGCACTCGAGCCCCAGATGATCACGCCGGCCGATCCACTGGCCGCGGTCGATCTGCCTGCCGGGTTGGAGCGCCTCAGTTCCAGCAGCGCTGCTCCCTGGCTGGGCCAGGCCCTGGCCGCTACGGCCAGTGCCGAGCACTGGCCGGTGCTCCTCAACAGCGGTGCCAGTGCAGCGCAGGCCTGCCCTCTGCTGGCCCTGAGGGTGTTTGGGGCCGCCGGTTCCCTTGATCTGCACCTCGACGCTGGCTCCACCGCCGGCCTGGCCACCTTCCGGCTGCTGCTGGTGCTGGAGCCGGGCTCCAGCCTGGAGCTGCTGCTCCGGCCCAGCTCCAGCGGCCCGAATGCCCTGAGCCTGGTGAGCGAGGTGATCCTCGCGCCTGGAGCCGAACTGAAGCTCGGCAGCCTGGCGTTCGGTACCGAGGAGAGCTGCCTGTTCCAGCACACGGCGGTGGTCCAGGCCGCCGGTAGCCGCCTGGACCACACGGCCGTGGCCGGTGGCTGGGGCCTGGCCCGTCTGGAGCCCCGCATCCTTCAGCGTGACGGCCAGGCCTTCTCCCGCCTGCGCGGCCTGCAGGTGTGCCGCGGTGCTGAACTGGCCGACACCCACACCTGGGTGCGCTTCGACGGGCCGGAGGGGGAGCTCGATCAGCTCCACAAGGCCGTGGCCGACGATCAGGCCCGGAGCGTGTTCAATGGCGCCGTGCGGGTGCCCCGCGCCGCCCAGCGCACCAATGCCGCCCAGCTCAGCCGCAGCCTTCTGCTCTCCGATCGGGCGAGGATCGACACGAAGCCGGAACTGGAGATCGTCGCTGACGATGTGAAGTGTGCCCACGGCGCCACCGTGAGCCGGCTCCAGAGTGAGGAGCTCTTCTACCTGCGGAGTCGCGGCATTGCCTCCGACCAGGCCGCGCAGTTGTTGCAGCGGGCCTTCTGTGAGGAGGTGCTGCGCGATTTGCCTGCCGCGGCCGCCAGCCATGGGCCCCTGCTCACCCTGCTCGGGAGGGCCTGACCGCCAATGACTGCCACCCCTGCCCTTGATCCGAACCTGGCGGCCGGCGAGCCCGCGGAGCTCCTGCAGGCCGCTGACTCCGCTCTGCTGGATGCGCCAGTCCAGGCCACCAACCTGGCTGCCCTCACCAGGCCCGATTTCCCCCTGCTGGCGCAGACCGCCTGCCTCGGGCAGCCGCTGATCTACCTGGATCACGCCGCCACCAGCCAGAAGCCCCGCCAGGTGCTCGAAGCCCTGCAGCACTACTACGACCATGACAACGCCAACGTGCACCGCGGCGCCCATCAGCTGAGTGCCCGGGCCACCGAGGGGTTCGAGGGAGCTCGCGCCAAGGCGGCGGCGTTCGTGGGGGCGGCCAGTCCGCGGGAGATCGTGTTCACTCGCAATGCCAGCGAGGCGATCAACCTCGTGGCCCGCACCTGGGGCGAGGCCAACCTGCGCGAAGGCGACGAGGTGCTGCTCACGGTGATGGAGCACCACTCCAATCTGGTGCCCTGGCAGCTGCTGGCGGCCCGCACCGGCTGCGTGCTGCGCCACGTGGGCCTCACCGGGAGCGGTGAGCTGGATCTCGACGATCTGCGCAGTCAGCTCAGCGAGCGCACCAAACTCGTGAGCCTGGTGCAGGTCAGCAACACCCTCGGGGCCCTGAACCCGATCGCTCAGATCGCCCCCCTGGCCCACGCCGCTGGCGCCCTGCTGCTGGTGGATGCCTGCCAGAGCCTGCCCCATCTGCCGGTGAACGTGGCCGAGCTGGGCTGCGATTTCCTGGTGGCCAGCTCCCACAAGCTCTGTGGTCCCACCGGCATGGGCTTCCTCTGGGCCCGCGAGGCGCTGCTGGAAGCGATGCCGCCCTTCCTCGGAGGCGGGGAGATGATTCAGGACGTGTTCCTGGAGCACAGCAGCTGGGCCGACCTGCCCCACAAGTTCGAGGCAGGCACGCCGGCCATCGGCGAGGCGATCGGCATGGGCGCCGCCCTCGACTACCTCCATTCCATTGGCCTCGAGCGCATCCACGCCTGGGAGCAGGTGCTCACCCGCCAGCTGTTCCAGCGGCTGCAGGCGATTGAGGGGGTGCGCATCCTGGGCCCCTCCCCGGAGCAGCAACCCGACCGCGGCGCATTGGCCGCCTTCACGGTGGAGGGCCTGCACGCCAACGACATCGCCGCCCTGCTGGATTCGGCCGGCATCTGCATCCGCAGCGGCCACCACTGCACCCAGCCCCTGCACCGGCTCTACGGCATCCCCGGCTCGGCCCGGGCCAGCCTCAGCTTCACCACCACGCCCGAGGAGATCGATCGCTTCGCCGAGGAGCTGGAGGGCACCATCGCCTTCCTGCGGGAACACAGCTGAGCTCCGGCCAGCCGGGGGGCCTGCTCAGATCGGTGTGAGCAGCGCCAGCGCCTCGGCCTGGTGGGTGCCCTGCCAGGCCCATCGCCAGCTCCAGCCCTCCTGCTGGGCGAGCGCCTCGATGCTGCCCCGTTCCGCCGGGATGTCGAACGAACTGAGGTGATCGATCACCTGGCTCTGCTGCTCCAAGGTCAGCCCCTGCCATCCCTGGCGGATGCGGTCGCTGTAGCGCTGGCGGTAGGCGTTGAGCGCTTCCCCCGGTTCGCGGAACACATCGCCCCACAGCAGCAACCCGCCCGGGGCCAGGCGCCGGCGTGCTGCCCGCAGGAACTGTCCTTTCTGGGCGTCGGTGAGGTGGTGGAGGGCGAAGGCCGAGTGGATCAGCTCCACCGGTGGGCCATCGCTGTCGACCCAGGCCAGCAGATCCCCCTCCACCCAGCGGGTGGGGTAGGGCACGGAGCCGAGGGCCGCTTCGGCCAGCGGCAGCACGGCAGGGGTGAGGTCGAGACCGGTGTAGGAGCCCAGGGGCAGCGTCTGGAGCATCGGCGCCAGCAGGGCCAGATCGCCGCAGCCCAGATCCACCATCGCCGGCGCTGGCTGGCCCGCCGGGCGCTGGGCCAGCCACTGCTCCAGCGCCGCGGCGGTGGCGCTCGCCAGGGCCCGATGCTCCATCAGGTCGTGGCTCACCATCGTCCGGTAGGTGGCCCATTGGCGCTCGAACAGCGCGATGCTCGCCATCAGCCCGGAAATCCTGTCGATGCACTCTGCTGCACCTCCGCTGCTCTGGCTGGCGGTGCTGGGCGGCCGGGCCCCCGGCTGTCACATCGAGCTCCACGATGTGCGCTTCGTGGCCGGCGCCACGATCGACGAGGCCATCCCGGAGCTGCGGCGGCAGTGGTTCGGGAGGCGTGAGGGCCTGCACCTGGATGCCTGTATGGCGGTGCGGGCGGTGGATGGCTGGGCGGTGAGCCTGGGGCGCGAGCCGTCCGCGCCCAGGCCCGAGCGGCTCTGGTTCCTGAACCTGGGCGCCTACCGCCCCGATTCGCTGGCGGAGCTGCACCACTTCGGGCTGGTGGTGGCCCGCTCGCCCCAGGCGGCGAAGGCGGCGGCCAAGCGCCGGTGGCTCAAAGGCGCCCTGCAGCAGCACAAGGATGATCTGCAGGCTGTGGACGACTGCCTGGCGCTCGAGCAGCTCTCGCTGCTGGGCGGCGAGCGCTGGCATGTGCAGCTCCAGCCCCATCCGGAGGGCCTCAGCCAGCCCCAGGTGCCGGACTGGTTCGGCTTCCGGCGCCTCTGAGCCTCACCCCGCCACCGATGATCAGGGCAACGGTTCCGGAACCTGCGCCCCATGAACATCGACGGCAAGCCCTGGCGCACGATCTGGCTGGAGGCCGATGGTGGCTCGGGCCAGGACGCGGTCGGCGTGATCGATCAGACCCAGCTGCCCCACCGCTTCACCACCCGCACCCTGCGCAGCTGCGAGGAGGCGGCGGAAGCCATCTCCACCATGGT
>VGPU01000046.1 GCA_016882525.1 Cyanobacteria bacterium M_surface_10_m2_119
CGTTCTTGCCGTTGGTCACCTGGTAGGCGATGGCCGCTTCATGGCCACTGCTGTAGTTCGCCAGGTAGGCCTCGAGGGCGTCCTGCTTCAGGGTGCGCTCGGCGTTCACCACGTTGCCGCCGCCCATGTGGCAGGCAGCGCAGTTGGCCGAGAAGATCTGGCCGCCGTGGGCCGCATCAGCGGCGAAGCTCGGGGCAGCGCCCAGCACCAACGCCAGGCAGAGAGCGATCAGGGAAAAGAGTCGGCGCATGGAGGGCGCGTCAGAGCACTTGCAGCGGCAAAGTTAGGCCGGCCCGCCCCCTGTTGTGATGCGCGTTGCCCAGCTTCGCAACATTTGCCACAAAGCCCTCCGGCGCGGCAGGCCGGCATCGGCAAACACCGCCTCGAGCGTGGGGGCGTGGCTCACCAGGCCGAAGCGCTCCGGTGGGCTGATCGGCTCGTGCACGAAGTGGCGCTGCTGGATGGAAAAGCGGTCCCAGGGGGTGACCTCCAGGCGCAGCAGGCGGATCAGGGCTTCCACCAGCCAGGGGGTGATCGCCACGCCCAGAGGAGGCATCCAGCCGCCGCGCCAGCGCACCAGCTTCCGCACTGTGTGGTTCACGCTCACGGCGGGCTGGCCCAGCACCAGCCGCCGCACCGTCCCCTGGCCCACCTCGGGGTTGGGGCCCTGGGGCTGGCCCAGCAGGTGGCCGCACACCCGGGCGATGTCGGCGGCATGGATGAAGTGGAAGCTGGCGTCGACCCGCAGCCACTTGGCCAGCCACAGCCAGCCGCTGGCTTCCCGCAGGCCGGCGGTGAGGTAGCTGGTGGGGAAGGGACCGCCCCCATCCACCCGGCCGCCGAACACCAGGGTGGGGAACAGGGCCACGATGCGTTCCGCCAGGGGATGCTCTTCGAGCTGCTGCAGGCAGAGGGCCTTGGTCTGGATGTATTCGGTGCCCTCACTGAGGGCCTCCGGCAGCAGCTGCAGCTGCCGGTTCAGCACGGAGGCGGTGGAGAAAAAGAGCACCTGCTCCAACCGCTGGGGGTCGAGCAGGGCCAGCAGCTGCTTCACCGCCACCACGTTCACCGCCATCGCCCGCTCCGGATCTCCCCAGGCGGTGGCCGTGTGCACGACCCGGGTGACGGTGCTCAGAGCGGCGACATGGGGGGCGAGCTCGCGCAGATCCCCCACCAACAGGGTGATGCGCGGGTGATCGGCGGGCACGGCGGTGAGCTTCGCTGGATCGCGCAGCAGCAGCAGCAGCTCGGCGTCGCTCTCCCGCAGGAGCAGATAGGCCACATGCTGGCCCACGCAACCCGAGGCTCCGGTGATCAGGATCCGCTGGGGCCGGCTGGCGCCCTGGGGAGCCTGGGGGCCGGCGGCAGGGGCCGGGGCCTTGCTCAAGCCAGCGCTCCGAGGCGATCCATCACGCTCTTGCCCGCTTCGAAGAAGGCGCGGCCGTTCTCCTCAGGGGTGCCCGGCAGGATGCCGTGGCCCAGGTTGAGGATGTGCTTGCGGCCGCGGGCCTTGCGCACGGTGTCGTCGATGCGCTCGCGGATTGCCTCGGGTGTGCCGAACAGGAGGCCGGGATCCACGTTGCCCTGCACCCCCACGTGCTCCGGCAGGCGAGCGAGGCCCTCGGCCATGTCCACGGTCCAGTCGAGCGACACGATGTCGACGCCGGTGCGGGCCATGCGCTCGATCACGCCGGCGCTGCCCGAGATGTAGAGGATGAAGGGGGTGTCGGGGTGGGTCTGCTTGACCAGGTCCACCACCTTCTTCTGATACGGAGCCGCGAAGGTGTCGTAATCCATCGGGCTCAGCTGGCCCGCCCAGGAATCGAACATCTGCACCACCTGGGCGCCGGAATCGATCTGGTAGCGCAGGTAGGCGGCGATCGACTCGGCGAAGTGGTCGAGCAGCTTGTGCAGCAGGGCGGGCTCGCGGAAGGCCATCGCCTTGATCACCGCGTAGTTCTTGCTGCTCTTGCCTTCCACCACGTAGGCGGCCAGGGTCCAGGGGGCGCCCACGAAACCGAGCACGGCGGCCTCGTTGCCCACCGCCTGGCGCAGGCGGCCCAGCACCTCGCCCACGAAGGGCATGGATTCGGCCGGCTGCAGCGGGCGCAGGGCCTCCACCTGGGCCATGGTGCGGATTGGGTCCTGGATCAGGGGGCCCTTGCTCTCGACGATGTCGAAGTCGATGCCCATGCCCGGCAGGGGCGTGAGGATGTCGGAGAAGAGGATCACGCCATCGGGCTTGAAGGCCTCAAACGGCTGCATCGAGATCTCAAAGGAGAGATCGGGGATCTCTGAGCGCTCCCGGAAGCCGGGATGGCGGTCGCGCAGGTCGCGGTACACCTTCATGTAGCGGCCCGCCTGGCGCATCATCCACACCGGCGGCCTCTCCACCTGCTCACCTCGGGCGGCGCGCAGCAGCAGGGGAGCGGTTTCGGCCATGGAAGGGGGAGCGTTCGGCAGCCCCGGAACCTAGCCGAGACGGGTTGGGGGCCCCGGGGCCGGGGCCGGGCGGGGCGGACAACCGTTGATAATTCGTCAGCAGATCTCCTCGGCGGGCAAGGTCGACCGCTGGCTGCGCTTCTCGTCGCGGCTGAACACCAGCACGCTCAGGGGCGGCAGGCAGAGGTCGAGGGAGTGGTCGTAGCCGTGGATCGACCACTGATCGGTGAACTTGCCGCCGAGGTTGCCCAGGTTGCTGCCGCCGTAGCGCTCGGCATCGGTGTTGAACACCTCGGCGTAATAGCCCTCAAGGGGCACGCCGACCCGGTAGTGGGAGTGGCTCTGGGGGGTGAAGTTGGCAACTACCACCACCCAGCGACCGGTTGCGCTCTCCCGGCGCATGAAGCTGATCACCGAGTGACGGTTGTCGTTGCAGTCGATCCACTGGAACCCGTACTCGCTGAAGTCGTCGCCCCAGAGCGCCCGCTCGCCCTTGTAGAAGCTGTTGAGATCGTCCACCAGCCGCTGCAGTCCCTGGTGGGGTTCGTGCTGGAGCAGATCCCACTGCAGGTCGCCCCACACGTTCCACTCGGCCCGCTGGCCGAACTCCATCCCCATGAAGATCGTCTTCTTGCCGGGGTGGGTCCACATGTAGGCCAGCAGGGCACGCACGTTCGCGAACTTCTGCCAGTCATCGCCCGGCATCTTGTGCAGCAGGTTGCTCTTGCCGTGCACCACCTCATCGTGGCTGAGGGCCAGCATGAAGTTCTCGGTGTAGGCGTACCAGATCGAGAACGTGACGTTGTTCTGGTGGAACTGGCGGAACCAGGGATCCAGCTCGAAGTAATCGAGCATGTCGTGCATCCAGCCCATGTTCCACTTGAGGTTGAACCCCAGGCCGCCGATGTGGGTGGGCTGGGTGACCATCGGCCAGGTGGTGGATTCCTCGGCGATCGAGAGGGCGCCGGGGAAGTGCTGGAAGAGCACGTGGTTGGCCTGCTGCAGGAAGCGCACGGCCTCGGTGTTCTCGCGGCCGCCGTGCTCGTTGGGCAGCCACTCGCCATCGGGGCGGAGGTAGTCGCGGTAGAGCATCGAGGCCACCGCATCGACGCGGATGCCGTCGATGTGGAATTCCTCGAACCAATACACGAGGTTGGCCACAAGGAAGTTGCGCACCTCGTTGCGGCTGTAGTTGAAGATCAGCGTGCCCCATTCCTTGTGCTCGCCGATGCGTGGATCGGCGTGCTCGTAGAGATGGGCGCCATCGAAGAAGGCCAGGCCGTGGGCGTCCTTGGGGAAGTGGCCTGGCACCCAGTCGAGGATCACGCCGATGCCTTCGGCATGGCAGCGATCGACAAAGGCCCGGAATTCATCGGGCGTGCCATAGCGGCTGGTGGGGGCATACCAGCCCGTCACCTGGTAACCCCAGGAGCCATCGAAGGGATGCTCGGAGATCGGCATCAGTTCGATGTGGGTGAAGCCGCGGGCCTTCACATAGGGAATCAGCCGCTCGGCCAGTTCCGGATAGGTGAGCAGGCGGGCACCGGGCTTGAGATCGGCGGCCGGCACCGGCGGGCGCGGCGTGCCGTCGGGCTCGATGTAGGGATCGTCGGCACCGGCGTGCATCCAGCTGCCCAGGTGCATCTCGTACACCGCCAAGGGCTGGTCGAGGGGATTGCGGCTGTCGCGCTCCGCCATCCAGGCCCCGTCGCCCCAGGCATGGCCGCCGGCCAGGGGCTCGACGATCGAGCCGTTGGCCGGCCGCACCTCGTGGCGGAAGCCGTAGGGGTCGGCCTTGGCGTAGCAGTGCCCGTTCTGGGCGCGCACCTCGTATTTGTAGATCTCACCCGCCCCCAGGCCCGGGACGAACAGCTCCCAGCAGCCCCCCAGTCGGCTCTGCATCGGATGGTGGCGTCCATCCCAGCCGTTGAAGTTGCCCAGCACCGCCACGCTGCGGGCATTGGGGGCCCAGAGGCAGAACATCACCCCGGCGACGCCGTCGCGCGTGGTGAGGTGGGCGCCCATCTTGCGCCAGACGTGGTGGTGGTTCCCCTCGGCGAACAGCAGCCGGTCGAGTTCCCCCATCCACTCCTCGCGGAAGGCCCAGGGGTCATGGGCCTCGTGGGTGATGTCGCCCCGCAGCACCCGCACCCGGTAGCCGCTGCCGGGGTTGCCGGCCAGCTCCGCCTCAAAGACCCAGGGGTGGTGGAGGGTGGTGGTGGGGATGCAGTCCGCGCCGAGCAGCAGCTCCACCCGCTCGGCCTCGGGCATCCACACCCGCACCACCCAACCGCCGCTCTCCAGGGGCTGGGGGCCAAGCACCGCAAAGGGGTGGTCGTGCCGGCATTCCGCCAGCCGCAGGGCGTCCTCAGCCATCCAGTCGAGACAGGGGACGGCCATCGCAGATCGGCAGTGTTGGCGGGAGCTTAAGCGGGTTTCCCTGGCCCCAGAGCCTGTGTGCCAGGGAATGCCCTCAGCGCAGGGGGGCGCTGACCGCCCGGGGTTGGATCGGGTCCTGGGGGAAATCGACGCTCACAATCTCGTTGTTCTGGTTGAGCACCACGAACAGGGTGTCGGTGGTGCGGTTGAACTCGGTGTTCACCAGCACCAGCTGGCTGTCGCTGTTGTGCTCGGCGGCCACCACCCGCCGCACGGCCACGTAGTTGCCGGTGTAGCGCTGCAGCTGCTGCCACTTGCTCTGCAGGGCCGCCGGGCTGAGCTCCTCCTGCAGCGGCAGGCTGAGGAAGCTGCGGGCGGTGATGAAGTGGCCGCTGCTCAGGGCCCGCACGAAGTCGGCCGCCACCTGGGTGGCCTTGGCATCGGTGAGGTCGAGGTGATAGCCGTCGAGTTCGCCCTTGTTGTTCAGCACCATGAACAGGTCGCGGGTGCCGGCACTCGTCTTCAGCGAGGCCTCGACCGTCGTGGTCTGCAGGCCGCCGCGCACGCTGAGCAGGGTCCAGCTCAGCAGTTTCGGCTGTTTGCGCATGGTTTCCGCCACCATCGACGGGCTGCTGATCGCCTTCAGGCGCTCCGAGAACTGGGCGAAGCGCAGGTTGGCGTCCTCGATCTTGATCGCCTGGAGGATGCGGTCGGCGGCGGCCCGGGCCTGCTCCACCGTGAGGGCGTTGGTGCCCGGCCGGCCGGCTTCCACCCCCTGGGCTGCCACCGGGGCGATGCCCGCTCCGACGCTCGAATGGCAGGCCAGGCTGCTGAGCAGTGCCAGGGCCAGCAGGGCAGGGCGCGGCATCACGAGGGGCTGATCGGGTCGCCACAGTTTGCCGGAAGATTACCGGCGGAACAGGGCCAGAGGGGCTCCAGATCGAGGTGAGCCCCCTCCAGCTCCAGGGTGAGGGTGATCACCCGGTGCTCCGGGCCGCTGCCGCCCCAGGGCGGGCTGCCGTCGCCGGGATTGACGGCGATCTGGGGCCAGGCCGCCGCCGCCAGCGACAGCCGCAGGCGTTCGCCCGGCCGCAGGTCCAGCAGCAGCGGTTGCAGGATCACCTCCCGCGGGGCCGCCTGCAGGCAGCTCTTGCCCCGGTGGCGCTGCACCCCGGTCGCGAGCTGGAGCACGCGGCCTTCGGGGGTGACCACTGAGAGGGCCGCACAGAGATCGAAGCCCGGTTGGTCGGCCTGCACCGTGAGCTGCAGCCGCGGGCGGGCCAGCAGCTGCCACCCCTGGGTCTGGGGAGCGCTGGTGAAGCAGACCACGTCGCGGCGGCCATCGAGATCGCCGCGCTCACCCATCCCCGCATCCAGGCCCAGGTGCCCGCCCCGGCCCGGCACCGGCCGCCAGGGGTCGTGCACCAGCCACACCGTTCGTCCCCTGGCTTCGTCCCCTGCCTGACCGTCGGTCTCGCCGACCGGGAGCAGCTGCCCCCCAGGCCCGGCGGTGGCCAGCCCATCTCCCGCCAGCGCCCAGCATCGCCGCCCCGCCCCATCGCTGCTGCTGGGATCGCTGCTGCAGGGATCGCTGTTGAGGGGGCCGGCGCCGGGGGGGGGCAGCCAGGCACCGCTGCGGCTGTTCTGCACGGCCAGCGGTGGCTGCAGGGCCGGGTCTTCCGCCCCACCCTGCAGGTGCTGGCGAAAGAACGCCAGGTGCAGGGCATCCAGGCCCTCCTGCCAGTTGAGGTGGGTCCAGGCCCCGATGCGCAGGCGGGGAGCTCCTCCCGCCTGCTGGCTCCGCTGCCAGAGATCGAGCACCCCTTCAAGGTGGGGATCGTGCCAGCCCCCCACCAGCAACAGGGGGCGCTGCAGCAGGGCGGTCGCCACCGCGTGCTGTGGCCAACCGGCCGGATCGGCGGGATCGCTCTGGAGCCACCGCCAGGCCATGCCGCCGGGATCATGGCGGGCGAGCAGGTCGGGGCCGTCCTCGAGAAAGCGGCCGCTTTCGAGGCTGTGGCGGATCGCCTGCCACCCCTGCCGATCTCCCCGGCGGCGGCAGGCGAGGGCGGCCAGCTGCAACCCCCAGCCCAGTCCCAGGGCCCACCAGTGGGCGCCGCCGCTGCTCGCCCAGTGCAGGCGCTCGTCCAGGCCGGCCATCGCCACCACCAGGCAGTCGGGCAGGGATGGCTCCGGGTCCTGCGGATCGGGCAGGCCCACCAGCTGGGTGAACCCCTGATAGGAGAAGCCGTAGGTGCCCACCCGCCCATTGCTGCCGGGCAGCTGGCGGATCCAGCGCAGGCAGTCCCTGCTGTCCCGGGCCTCCTGGGCGAAGCCGTGGAAGTCGCCCTCCGAGTCACCCTGGCCGCGCACGTCCTGCACCACCACCAGAAAGCCGTGGCGCGCAAACCAGGCGGGATGGGCCAGGGTGGGCGTGGAGGCGATCGCCCGCCCGTAGGGCTGGCGCATCAGCAGCACCGGCCACGGACCCTCTCCGTCGGGTTGCCAGAGGCGGCTCACGAGCCGGGTGCCATCCCGGCAGCGCATCCAGGCATCCCGCCAGCTCGGGCCGCTCACTCAGCGCACGTCGGGGCAGTGCAGGCCGACCACGTAGGTGGTGAGCACCTCGGCGTCCATCAGGCTGAGGTTCTCCTGGCTGGCGATCTGCTGCAGGGCCTTTTTGCTGGTGTACGACAGCCCCTGCTGGTTGAACGTCCGCAACTGGTTGCAGAGCTTGCGCGCCTGGCCCGGGTTGCGTTTCACCGACTCCAGCAGGTTTGACTGGGCCAGGGCAGGGGCCGCAGCTCCGAGCAGGACCCCGATCAGCCCGAGGGCCAGTGCCCGGTTCCTGAAGGGCGCGCGCGGGTGTCCAGCCATGCCTGCCAATGCGGCTGCATCCATTTCAGGGGCTCGCACAGGCCCGCCAGTGGCGTCGGGGGTCAGTTTCTGGCCCGGCGAGCCCGCTCAATCCAGCGCCGCACCGTCGCCAGATCGGGCGGGGTCACCGCCTCCCCGGTGAGACGCCGCTGCAGGCGGCCGGTCTGCACCCAGAGCTGCTGGGGATCGGCCTGGGCCAATCCCCGGGCATCGGCGATGCCGGCATGCAGCAGGAGCGCCGCCTGGGCCGGTTCCAGCTGCAGGTCCACCACCAGCTGGGCCTGGCCCCGCAACCGCCGCAGGGTCACTGCGCTGGCACCCTGCTCGAGGGCCAGCTGAGTCAGCTGGGCCTCGCTGAGGTCCGCCAAGGCCCGCCAGCTGTCGATCCCCGCCGCCAGCAGGGCGCGTTGCTCGCGGCGGGCGTGGGCGGGCAGGGACCAGGCCATCGGGTACGGCCGCAGAGCCGGGAGCCCCCTCAACCCTGCAGGTCCACCTCACCGGTGATCAGGTTGCGGCGGGCCTCGGCCAGCACCACCGGCTCACTGAGGCCCGGCGCCAGCTGGCGCACCTGGCGCAGTCGCACCCGCACGGTGGCATCGCTGGTCTGGCGCCCGTTGCCCCGCAGGTTGCGGGCCACCTGCTCCACCGTCGGCGCGACGGCGGCGGCGGGGATCTCGGCCGGGGCGGCGGCCACCACCAGGTCGGCGCCGTTGTCGAAGACGATCGGCACGCTCACCGCCCCTGCCACCGCCACCCGGGGCCGGTAGCTCACGGCGAAGGCCAGGCAGGAGAGGGCCAGCAGGGCCGTGAAGCTGGTCACCCCCACCAGGCGGAAGCGGATTCCCCAGCGCAGCAGGTAGCCGGCCACGGTGAGCACGGCCAGAACTCCGCTGGCAGCCCCGAGCCATTCGCCGGCCACCAGCAGGATCGGGTCGGTGCTCATCGGGATCCAGGACGGCTGTTCAACGCTCTTATATTGCGCCCATCGCGGCACGGGGTCTCCGAGGTTCATGGCGGAGTTGCCAGCCCCAGGGCCCCCGCCGTCGCCCCAACGCCCCCTTCGGCCCCGCCGGCGCGCATCCGATCTGCTGCCCTGGCTGGTGGTGGGCGGGGGGATCGCCGCCGCCGCTGCCCTGGTCGTCTCTCTCGACCGGCTGGCGGCCCAGCTCTATGGCCGCTGGCGCCCGGACCTCGAACGCCAGCTCGGCGCCACCCTGGGCCACACCCTCCAGCTCGGCCCCTACCAGGGGCTGGGTTGGTCGGGGCTGCAGCTGGGACCGAGCCGTCTGCTGCCCCAGCCCTCCGACCCCTCCCAGGCCCGCATCGGCCGGATCGGCGTCAGTCTCGACCTGCTGAGCAGCCTTCGCCGCCGGCTGCCCGTGCTGCAGCTGAACCTCAGCCAGGTGTCGGTGGACCTGCGCCGCAATCCCAAGGGGGGCTTCTGGCAGTTGGGGGCCTGGCGACCGGGGCAGCCCAGCCCCCGCATCGATGCGCGCCTGCGGTTGCTTGAACCGGCCCAGGTGCGCCTGCCCGACTCGGGCCTGGAGCTGGTGGCCCTGGGCAGTGCGGCCATTCAGCCCCAAAGTGCCACCCTCAGCGGCCAGCTGAATCTGGGCTGGGCCGGCACCACCGGCCCCATGGTCCGCCGCTATCCCCTGGTGCTGCGGGGGGGTGGCAGCTGGCGCCTGGGCCGCTGGCGGGCCCAGCTCTGGAGCCGGGACCTGGCCCTCGAGCAGCTGGTGAAGCCCCTGGCGGTGCCCGGCCAGCTGCGGGGGCGGCTTGACGGTCGACTGCAGCTGGCCTGGATGGCGGGGCGGCCCGATTGCCAGGGGTCCCTGCAACTGCGGGGGGGCAGCTGGCGGCCGGCCGGCTCCCAGTCCCCGCTGGCGCTGGCGGATCTGCCCCTGCAGTGCCAGGGTCTGGCGCTGCAGGTTCCGGACGTCGCCTGGCGCTGGGGGGATCGACGGGGACGGGTCGCCCTCAAGGCGTCGTGGCAGGGGCGGCAGCTGGCCCTCGACCGCCTGGACCTGCGCAGCGGCAGTTCCTGGCTGCGGGCCCGGGGACAGCTGGTGGGTGCCCCGGTGCTGGCTGGCGACTGGCAGCTGGAGCCCCGGGATCTGCCCCTGAAGCCCGGCACCCCCCTCCCCCTCCTCGGTGGTCCGGTGCGCGGAACGTTCAACCTGGGAGGCACCTGGCGGCAGCCGCGATTGGGTGGTGTCGCCGCCCAAAGTGGCAATCCCCTCCTCGGCCCCTGGCAGGCCCGACTGGCCTGGGCCGATCAGCGTCTGGTCCTCGACGACTTCTCCAGCCCCCATCTGCGCGCCCACGGCAGCCTGCCCCTGCGCTTCGGGACGGGGGGCAGTTCCAGCCCCGGCGGGCGGGTTGCCCTGCGCAGCGGTCCGCTCGATCTCCAGCTCACGGTTCTGGGCTACCCCCTCGAGCGTCTGGGGCCGATCTTCGGTACCCAGCTCGGCGGTGTGCTGGCGGCGGAGGGCACGATCCGCGGCCCTCTCGAGGCCCTCACCCCCTCGTTTCGCCTCCAATTCAGCCAGCTTCGGGCCGGTCCGCTCCAGCTGGCGGAGCGCTGGCGCGGCGACTGGTTCGGGCAGGCGGCCGGTGGCGGCCTGCTGCAGATGCAGCCGGAGGGCGGGGATGGGCGCCTGGAGGCCCGCCTCGACCGCCGCTGTGTGCCCGTGGCGATCGACCTGGAGCGCGGTGGCGGCCAGCTCAGCCTGGTGGGAACGCCCAGGGCCTACCGCTGGCAGGCCCAGGCTCTGCCGCTCGGGGGCCTGGCCGCGGCCCTCGGGCCCACCGGTGGTTTTCAGGCGCTCCAAGGGGACCTGAGTGGCGGGGGGGTGCTCGAACTCCAGCCCCTGGCCTTCCGCGGCCAGGTGACCTTGCGGCAGGCGAGTGTGCTCGGGGTGGTGGCCCGCGAGCTGCGCCTGGATGGCCGCTACGGCAACCGCCGCTACCAGGCCCGCGGGGAGATCAGTCCCCAGTCGGGGGGCTCCCTCAGCTTTGACTGGGCGGGCCAGTGGCAGGGCGCCTACCGCGCCAGCCTCCAGGGTCGGGGGCTGCAGGATGGCCTCGTGCGGCAGCTGCTCGAGGCCTGGCCCCGTTGGAACGGGCGCCCGGGCCGTGATCCGGGCCGGGCCTCCGACCTGGCCGGTGCCGACGGTGCCATCGATCTGGGAAGCCTGCTGCTGGATTCGTTCGGCTCCAGCCTCGACCAGCAGCTGGAGGCTCTCAACCGGGCCCGGGCCCGGGTGCTGGAGGGGCGGGAGCAGCAGCAACGGCTCTCCGCCGCCGAGCGCCTGGAGCGGGTGGCTGCCCGCTTCGACCTGCAGGCCACGCTCCAGGGCCCCCGTCTGCGCGACACGCGGGTCGATGCCCAGGTGCGCGGCCATCTCTGGTTGCCGGGGGAGGACCGCGACACCGCTCTCACCGCCAAGCCCATGGAGCTGACCCTGGCGGGCCCCCTGCGCCTGGGGGATGGCACGCTCTCGCTCAGTGGTGTGCCCCTGGCCCTGCTCGCCCTGCTCACGCCCGTGCCGGCGGAGCTGCGCGGCAGCCTGGCCCTGCGGGGCCGCTACCGCCTGGCGGCCGAGCCCCAGCTGGCCCTCAGCCTGGCCCTCGAGGACGCCGGCCTGGGCGAGACCGACCTCCTGCTCCAGCGCGGCAGCGTCAACCTTGCGGGCGAGATGCTCGATGTGGATCTCGGCCTGCGGGCGGCCGGGGCCGACAGTGGCATCGACCTGGCCGGGCGGGTGCCCCTGGACCCTCGCCAGGACGGGGTGGAGCTGCGTCTGAGCAGCCGGGACGCCGGTCTGATCTTCCTGAGCCGGCTGGCCCAGCCCGCCCTCACCTGGAAGGAGGGCAGTGCCGACCTGCAGCTGCTGGTGCGGGGCAGCGTGAACCAGCCGGTCGCCAACGGCTTCCTGCGCCTGCAGAACGGCACCCTCACGCTGCTCGATCAGCCGGTGCAGGATCTCCAGGCCACGGTGCTCTTCGATTTCGAGCAGCTGTTCCTCCAGGACTTCAGTGCCCGGGTGGGGGAGAAGGGCAGGCTCGCCGGCAGCGGCAGCCTTGGCCTGCTCACCCCCCAGCGCACCAGCCAGGGGGAGGAAGCCCGCCTGCGCCTCACCCTCACCGATCTGCCCTTCCGCTTCCCGCGGGTGCGGGCCGTCACCAATGGGGAGCTGGAGGTGGGCGGCAGCCTGGCTGGCCTCGCCGTGGCCGGGGAGCTGGCCCTGGCCAGGGGCTCGATCAACGTGCAGCCCTCCCGCCTGGCTGCCGACGGCAACCCGGCCAGCGGTGCCACCAGCGTCGCCACCCTGGCGGAGG
Source organism: Cyanobacteria bacterium M_surface_10_m2_119 (assembly GCA_016882525.1). Taxonomy (GTDB): domain Bacteria; phylum Cyanobacteriota; class Cyanobacteriia; order PCC-6307; family Cyanobiaceae; genus NIES-981. Next base: position 12,043 of record VGPU01000046.1, read on the forward strand.
AGCGCTGGGCCTTCAACGCTCCGCTCGTGCTCTACGGCCCGGATGTGGAGAGTGCCACCAGCGAGCAGCTGCGGGCCCTGATCCCCAATCTCAACCGCATCCGCTTCGCGGGCCTGCGCCTCAACCTCGGCCCCGATCTGGCGGTGACGGTGCCCGGTCTGGCCAACTTCCAGACCCAGGGCAGCCTGCAGATTGACGGGCCCCTCGATCCCTCGATCCAGGCCCGGGGGGTGGTGCGGCTCAAGCAGGGGCGTCTCGGCCTGTTCACCACCACCTTCAACCTGGACCCCGGTGCCCCCAACGTCGCGGTCTTCACGCCGTCGATGGGGCTGGTGCCCTTCCTTGACATCACCCTGCGCACCCAGGTCTCCGACAGCCTCAATGCCGGTGGCGTGTACAGCGACAGCACCTCCGGGGCGCTTCAGCTCTCGCCTTCCTTGGCCCGGCTGGAAAGCCAGGGCAGCAGCAATTCCCTCAACCAGCTCAACCTGGTGCGCGTCTATCTCACGGTGAGCGGTCCGGCCGATCGCCTTGCGGACAACATCCGCCTGCGCAGCAGCCCCCCCCTGCCGGAGGATCGCCTGATCGCCCTGATCGGCGGCAACACCCTGGCCGGGGTGGTGGGCTCCGGCGCCGGCGCTGCCCTGGCGACGGTGGTGGGCCAGTCGCTGCTGTCGCCGATTCTCGGCACCCTCGGCGATGCCTTCGGCCAGCGCCTCAGCCTGGCGATCTATCCGGCCTACGTGAACCAGGCGGTGCCCCGGGGCTCGGAGCAGCGCTCCGAGCGGGTCCCCCCCCAGCTGGTGGTGGCCACGGAGCTGGGCCTCGACATCAGTGAGCGCTTCAACGCCTCGGTGCTGGCGGCCCCCAACGTCGATAATGCCCCTCCCCAGCTCAACCTCACGATCAAGGCCTCCGAGCTGCTCAACATCCAGGGCTCCATCGACACCGAAGGGTCATGGCAGACCCAGCTGCAGGTGTTCTTCCGGTTCTGATGCCCATGCCTGCCGACCTGACTGCGGGGGCTGCCGGCGCCGACCAGCTGATCGGCGTCGACCTGGGCGGCACGGCCATCAAGCTCGGGCGCTTCGATCGCCAGGGCACCCTGCTGGCCGAGCTGGAGGTGCCCACCCCGCGGCCGGCCATGCCCGGGGCGGTGACGGTGGCCATCGCCGAGGCGATCGCTGAGCTCGATCCCCAGCGGCTCGCCCCCTGGGTGGGCATCGGCCATCCCGGCCCCAGCGACCGCGACGGGCGGGTGGCGCGCATCGCCATCAACCTGCCGGGATGGCGGGATGTGCCCCTGGCGGCCTGGCTGGAGCCCCTGCTGGAGCGGCGGGTCACCTGCGCCAACGACGCCAACTGCGCGGCCATCGGTGAGCGCTGGCATGGAGCAGCCCGGGACGCGGCCGATGTGCTGCTGCTCACCCTGGGCACGGGGGTGGGTGGGGCGGTGCTGCTCGATGGCGCCCTGTTTCTCGGCCATGGCGGTGCGGCGGCCGAGCCGGGCCTGATCGGCATCCAGCCCGATGGCCCCCCCTGCAACAGCGGCAACCGTGGTTCCCTCGAGAGCTATTGCAGCATCGCCGGCCTGGCCCGCCTCAGCCCCCTGCCGCCGCCGGAGCTGGTGCGGCTGGGCCAGGCCGGCGATCCCGAGGCCCTGGCCGTGTGGCAGGCCTACGGCCGTCTCCTGGGGACCGGCATCAGCTCCCTGCTCTACCTGTTCACGCCCGAGCTGGTGCTGCTCGGGGGCGGGCTCAGTGCCGCCAGCGACCTGTTTCTGCCGGCGGTGTGGCAAGAGGTGGAGGCGCGGGTGCTCGCGGTGAGCCGCGAGGGGCTGCGCATCGAGCGCTGCGCCCTGGGCAACGGCGCCGGCCGCCTCGGGGCGGCGCGGCTGGCCCTTGAGCGTCTCGCCCTGCTGCCGGATCGGGCGCCAGCTCGCTTGGGATGATGTCGAGCATGACCCATGCCGTCCCCGCCGCCCCCGCCGGTGCCGTTCCCGATCCCAGCCCCGATCTGTTGCAGCGTGCCGCCAGCGTGCGCCGCGCCGCCATGGGCCTTGGCCAGTGCGGCGATGCGGAGCGTCGCCAGGCGGTGCTCGCCATGGCCGGGGGGCTCGACGCCCGCCGCCAGGAAATCCTCGCGGCCAACCAGGCCGATCTGGAGGCCGCGGCGGCCGATGGCCTGGCTCCGGCGCTGGTGGCCCGCCTGAAGCTCGATGCCGCCAAGCTTGAGGCGGCGATTGCCGGCGTGCGTCAGGTGGCTGCCCTGGCCGACCCCCTGGGCCGCCGCCAGCTGCACACGGAGCTCGACCAGGGACTGGTGCTGGAGCGGGTGACGGTGCCCCTGGGGGTGCTGGGCGTGATCTTCGAAGCCCGGCCGGACGCCGTGATGCAGATCGCCTCCCTGGCCGTGCGCTCGGGCAACGGCGCCCTGCTCAAGGGGGGCCGGGAAGCGAATCGCAGTTGTGCGGCGATCCTGGCGGCGCTGCAGCAGGGACTGGCGGCCAGCGCCGTCGATCCCGGCGTGCTGGCGCTGCTCACCAGCCGGGAGGAGAGCCTGGGCCTGCTGCGCCTGGATGGTCTGGTCGACCTGATCATTCCCCGTGGCTCGAATGCCCTGGTGCGCTTCATCCAGGACAACACCCGCATCCCCGTGCTCGGCCATGCCGACGGCGTCTGCCACCTGGTTGTGGATCGGGCCGCCGATCTGGAGCAGGCCCTGCGGGTGGCCCTCGACGCCAAGACCCAATACCCGGCCGCCTGCAACGCGATCGAGACCCTGTTGGTGCACGCCGAGGTCGCCCCGCGCTTCATCCCCGCGGCGGTGGCGGCCTTCGCGGCTGCGGGGGTGGAGCTGCGCGGCGATCCGGCTGCCGTCGCCCTGGGGGTGCTCCATGCGGCCACGGTGGACGACTGGAGCGCCGAGTATTCCGACCTGATCCTGGCGGTGAAGGTGGTGGCCGACCTGGAGGAGGCCCTCGCCCACATCGCCACCTACGGCTCCCGCCACACCGATGCGATCTGCACCACGGATCCCCAGGCGGCGGATCACTTCCTGGCGGCGGTCGACAGCGCCGGGGTGTTTCTCAACTGCTCCACCCGCTTCGCCGATGGCTTCCGCTACGGCTTCGGCGCCGAGGTGGGCATCTCCACCCAGACCCTGCCTCCGCGGGGGCCCGTGGGCCTCGAGGGGCTGGTGACCTACCGCTACCGGCTGCGCGGCGAGGGCCATGTCGCCGCCGATTACGCCAGCGGCGCGCGCCAGTTCAGCCACCGCAGCCTGCCGCTCTGATGGCTCCTCACCCGTGCTCTTCGATCGTGGTGCGGGGCCTGCGCCTCTGGGCCCACGTGGGGGTGCTGCCCTTCGAGCGTGAGCTGGGCCAGTGGTTCGAGCTCGACCTGGAGCTGGCCGTGGATCTCGCTCCCGCCGGTCGCAGCGATCACCTCGCCGACACCCTCGACTACAGCCGCCTGATCGCCGCCCTGCAGTGCCAGGCCCGCCACCTTCGCTGCCAGACCCTGGAGCATTACAGCGAGCAGATCCTCGTCGAGATCACGGCCCTGTTCGGACCGGTGCCGGTGGAGCTGGAGTTGCGCAAGTGTGCGGCCCCCGTGCCGGGCTTCGGCGGCCAGGTGGCGGTGCGCCGCTCCCACCCCGGCTGATGCCGATCAGGGCAGCAGCAGGCTGAAGCCGTCGCGACGGTGGAAGTCGGCCTCGGGGCCGGGGTGGTGGAGGGCCCAGTAGCTGAGTTCTCCCCCCTCCGCCTCCAGCACGGCGCAGAGACTGAGCTGGAGCGTGGCTGCCGCGGCCAGGGGAGCCGGCAGGGGCACAACCGTCTCCAGGTCGAGACAGCCCCGGCCCAGGTGGCAACTGAGGGGCAGCTGCTGCACCGTCAGCTCCGGTTGCAGGGGGCCGCGGTAGCTGCTGAGCCGGTAGAGGTTCCAGGCGCCCCCGGGGGCCAGGTTGAGTTCCCAGTAGGACTTCTCGCCGGGGATGGCGAGGAATGCCTCAAAGCAGGTGTGCTGCCAGAGATCGTCGCGGCGCTGGTCCGCCTCCCCTCGCCCGGTCGCTGCGCCGTCGAGGATCAGCCCCTGGGGAGCACCCTGCCCGCCCCGGGGATCCTCCAGCCGGTAGTGCAGCAGCAGGCTGTCGCCCTGCCGTTCAGCCCGGGCGGTGAGCCGCCAGGAGGCCGCCGCTCCGCCGGGGGGCGAGAAGGGGTGGAGGGGGTGCCATGCAGCTGTCAACCCAGCTCCCGCACCAGCGCTTCGAGGGCCCGCTCCTGCTGCTCGATGCTCTCGGTGAGCCGGAACTGCACGAGTGCCCGGTCCAGGTTGTGGCGGGGGTGCTGCACCTTGAAATAGGTGTTGCCGTTGAGATGGTCGCTGTAGAAGCGCAGACCGAGCTCAAAGCTGATCAGGCGGGCGGCGGTGGGGATCAGGGCTCGGTCGGCGTCGCTGAGGATCGGCCCGGCCAGTTCGAGATAGCCCGCCAGCAGGGGCCGGGCCAGCGCCAGATCAAAGTGCACGGCGCCGAGGTCGCGGCATTCCTCCCCGGCCCGGTTGCAGGCGGAGCGCAGGGCATCGCCGATGTCGTAGTGGAGCAGGCCGGGCTTCACCGTGTCGAGGTCGACCAGGGCCACGGCCCTGGCGCTGCGGCTGTCAAACAGCACGTTGTTGACCTTGGGATCCCCGTGGATCGGCCGGAGCGCCAGCTGGCCGTTGGCGAGGGCATCCTCCAGCACCCGCGCCAGGGGGCGGCGGGCCTCAATGAAGGCGGCGCAGTGGGCCTCGGCCGGGTCGGCGGGGTGTCGCCGCTCCAGCCTGTCGTAGGCCTCCAGGTAGCCGGTGGTCACATGGAAGCCGGGCAGGGTGTCGTGCAGTTCGGTGCAGGGGAGGTCGTGGATCAGGTGGTGGAAGCCCCCGAGGGCCCGGCCCACCTCGGCGGCCTGCTCCGGGGTGCTCAGCGTGTCGTGGCTGTGGCTGTCGGCCACGTAGGTGAGCATGCGCCAGCATTCGCCGTTCTGCTCCAGCCAGGTGTTCCCACCGGCCGAAGCCCGCTCGGGGCGCACGGGCACCAGGCGGGGGAGATCCCAGCGGCGGGGCTGGTCGGCCTGGGGCCATGGGCGGCCGGCGCTGTGGGCACAGAGGCGGCTGAGGTTGGCCATCACCTCCGCCGGCCGGGGAAAGACCCGGGTGTTCAGCCGCTGCAGCACCACCCGTTCCCCTCCGGTGCACTGCACCAGGTAGGTGTCGTTCACGTTGCCCTGGCCCAGGGGGGTGATGTGGAGCAGGTCGCTGGGCAGCGCGAAGGCGCTGGCGATCGGCGCCGGGCCGGCATCGCGGAGGGGGGAGGCGCTCTTCATGGCGCCATCTTCAGAGCGCCGCAGTTGCCATAGCGTGCGGCACCGGCCTGTTTGGCGGATGGCTACCCCCGCTCCCGTTCCCCTGGTGCTGGTGCATGGCCTGTGGGACAGCCCGCGCCTGTTTCGCCGCCTCGAGGAACAGCTGCAGGGCCGCCGTGCCCCGCTGCTGATTCCCCATCTGCCCCATGGCCTCGGTCAGCGGCCTCTGCTGGAGCTGGCCCGGCAGCTCCACCGGCAGGTGGAGGAGCACTTCGGCCCGGAGCGGCCGGTGGACCTGCTCGGCTTCTCGATGGGCGGAGTGATCGGCCGTGCCTGGCTGCAGCTGGCCGGCGGCCGGGGGCGGCTGCGGCGGCTCACGGTGGTGGGCAGTCCCCAGCGGGGCAGCCTGCTCGCCCTGCCCTGGCCGCGGCGCTGGCTGGCCAGCATCGCCGATCTCAGTCCCACCAGCTCCCTGCTGGAGCGCCTCGATGCCGACCGCTCGGCCCTGGATGAGGTGGAGTGCTGCAGCTTCTGGTGCCTCACAGATGGGATGGTGATCCCCAGCTGGACCGGCGTGCTGCCCGTGGGCCGGCGGGTGCGCCTGCCGGTGTGGCACCACAAGCAGCTGATCACCGACGCCCGGGCGCTTGAGCTGATCGTGGCCGAGCTCCTCAGGCCCTGAGCCCCATGCTCAGGCCTCCACCAGCCCGGAATGGCGGATCAGGGCCTCGCTGCTGGGGGGCCGGCCGCGGAAGGCCTCGAAGATCTCTGCCGGGGAGCGGCTGCCCCCCAGGGAGAGCACGGTGTCGCGGAAGCGGCGGCCGGTGGCCACCACCTCATCTTCCACATCCAGTCCCACCTCCTCGAAGGCGCTGAAGGCATCGGCGCTGAGCACCTCGGCCCATTTGTAGGAGTAATACCCAGCTGAGTAGCCGCCGGCGAAGATGTGGCTGAAGGCGCAGAGGAAGGCGTCTTCGGGGATCGGCTCCAGCACCGTGGTGGTGCGGGCCAGCTCGCGGCGCAGCTGCTCCGGGCTCTGGCCGCCGTCGGGGCTCCAGACGCTGTGCAGGCGCAGGTCTGTCAAGGCGAAGTGCACCTGGCGCAGGGTGGCGCTGCCGCCCATGAAGGTGCGGGCCGCCAGCAGCTTCTGGTAGTCGGCCTCGGGGAGGGATTCCCCGGTTTGCCAGTGGCGGGCCATGCCCATCAGGGTGGCGCGGTCGTAGCACCAGTTCTCCATGAACTGGCTGGGCAGCTCCACCGCATCCCACTCCACGTTGTTGATGCCGGCGGCCTGGGGGCGCTCCACGGTGGTGAGCATGTGCTGCAGGCCGTGGCCGAACTCGTGGAAGAGGGTCTCCACCTCCTCGAAGGTCATCAGGCTGGGGGTGTCTCCCACCGGCGGGCTCTGGTTGCAGATCAAGTAGGCCACCGGCAGCACCGGCTCGCCGGCGGCGGTGTGGGAGCGGCCCAGGCACTCATCCATCCAGGCG